>JAQWOT010000227.1 GCA_029245725.1 SAR324 cluster bacterium
CTTTCAAAACGGTAGGCAGGATCCATTGTTAGACTTCCTACTGTTCCCACGACAGTATAACTGTCACAAGTATCTGCCCCAAAACTCGCTACAAACTCAGCGATTTGCCCTCCTGGGAAAATGATTGTTGCTGCAATGGATTCTTCCACCTCATTAAAAAGTGGATTGTCTGTCCTTTCGTTGCAGCATGCCCAAACCTCTGTAGGCTCTGCCTCGAAGAGATGGCGAGCCGCATTGATGCAATATACTCCCAGATCCTGCAGTGGTCCACCCCAGAGGCTGCTTTTCAGTCGATGATTTTCTGGCTGAATCCGAAAGGAAAGGATCGAATTGAAAATGCGAGGCTCCCCAATCTGTCCTTGGCGAATTCGTTCCAGTGCCTCCACAGTGCCAGGTTCAGAGTGCAAGCGATAGGCAGTCATCAAATAAACAGCATTCTCCTCGGCAGCTTCGATCATTGATTTTCCCGCTTGAAGAGAAACAGCAAGTGGCTTCTCTACAAGTATATGCTTACCGGCCTTTGCTGCCTGAATTGTATATTCGGCATGCATTGAGTTGGGCAGCGCCACATAAACTGCATCACAAATATCTTTATTTAACATCTCTGTATACTGCGCATATCCGAAGACATGAGGTACTTCATGGAAATCAGCAAGTTTTCTCCCCTTATCCTCAGAGCCAGTCACAATTGCTGAGACAACCGAATTTTTCGTCTGCCAAACTCCTGGCAAGAAAGCTTCTTGAGAAATCCAACCTGCGCCCACCACAGCGTATCGAACTTTCTTCACAACTGACTCCCTCACTGTATTTTTTAATTAAGAGCTTTTAGCTTATTGCTTTTGAGCGGTACCTAGCAGAACTTGAAAAATTCTTTCTCGTGCTGGCGGTAAGGATTCAAGATAGATCTGTTGCCAACCAGATTTCTTCAACATTTTATGGAGATTCTCTGCTGAAAAGCCTTGCCAGGCATGCTGCAACTTATCTCGCACCCACCCTTGGTTATGACTCTCCAATTCAGCTATCAGTAAACAACCTCCTTTGTGGCAAATGCGATGGGCTTGCTGCAAGCCGACCTCCGGTTTCTTCAGATGGTGAAGTGCCTGAGAAAACACCACTACATCTACTGATTCATCGGTGAGGGACAATTCTTCCAACGGTTCCTGAATCCATTCTACGTTTTGGAGGCCGGATAAAAGCAAATTTTGTCGAGCAACTCGGAGCGGTTCACTTTCAAAATCCACTCCGATTACTTTTTCTGCACATCTAGCAAGTTCTAGCGTCAGGGTCCCATCTCCACAACCAAGGTCTGCAATATGAAGATTAGGCTTAAGAGTACCAAGCAAACGTCCAAGCAACCGGGACCAGGCAGACCAGGATTGCCCAGGTTCTAATAGCTTCTCATTGAGTCCGGGGCCTCCCAGTCGGCGTTGATGCAAAATTTCCTGTAACCGAACTTGGTCGTGGTGTGGGTCATCTAGTTCTTCGAGCTGTTGATGTAAATACTGAGCAAAGAGTCTGAGATCCTCTTCTTGGTCAATCAATGGAGTCAACTGATAATAGGACCACACCCCTTCTTTGCGTTCCTGAATCACACCCATCTTGCGCAAATGGCTTAAATGCCGTGAAATACCAGATTGAGCCAAGCCCAAGATCTGGGTAAGTTCACTGACATTCAAAGCCTGCTCAGAAAGCAATCTAAGCAGCCTTAATCGGGTCTCATCACCCAATAGTCGTAACGATTGCGCAATCCTTTCCATTCATTTTCCTCAGGCAAAAAAAGTTTAAATGCAATCCTATGCGCTGGTTACCGGAGCTCCAACTGGAATCGGGCGTGAAATCGCCAGATGTTTTGCTAAAGATCAAATTCCACTGATTCTAGTCTCACGCTAACTGGAAGAGCTTGAAAAAGTTAGGCATGACTTGATGGAGTTCTCAAAACAACCGATTGAATTGATTTCAATGGATTTGCCCCATCCTCAAGCTGCGAGCGAGCTTTTTCGGAGGACTGAGGTTTTTTGGGCTTGGTAGTAGAGTACCTAGTCAACAATGCAGGCTTTGGTAACTTTGGAAATGTTCAGGATTTACCTGAGGGAAAAGACGAGGAATTGCTTCAATTGACCACTGTCACGCTTACCGGCCACACAGAACGCTTTTTAGCGAAGATGCTTGAGCAAGGAAGAGGCCGTATTTTAAATGTAGCCAGTACCGCTGCCTTTCAACCAATTCCCAACATGGCAGCTTATCCTACTTCAAAAGCCTATGTCCTCCACGATTCAGAAGCACTGGAGTGACAGTCTCCGTTCTATGTCCAGGACCAACCGCAACAGAATTTGGTAATAGAGCTGGTATAGAAATGATTCCTTTTTTTGAAGGTCCGCTCGTAATGACTGCTGACAGGTTGGCAAGAGAGGGTTATGAAGGAATGTGGGCAGGCAAAGGATTATTATCAACGGCAGGCTCAACCAAATTGGAACATTTTCCAATAGAATCAGTCCCCGCTGATTATCTTAATGGATTGCTGGCCAATTGATGCAAAGCGTAAAAAGAAGAGGACAATCATCTCAATGATTCTTTTGGGAAGTATGGTCGAAACTCAGTGAAGGCACTTCAGATTAATTCTCCGTTGAGATTAGGCTGTTGAGGCATGCATAACCCCCTACAACCCCACCCTCATTGACATTGGAGGCCTTTGTTCGAACCAAATGTCCCACTGGCATATTGATCCTTAGATCACCTGATTGTGCTCGCAGCAATCCAAAGATTCCAAGTTCACTGATACTTTGGTGAGACTGAGCCTGTTCCTGAAACACAAGTAGATTTTCGGCCGTCTCTGCTTCAATGCGTTTCATCGCAACCCAAGCCTTGTCTTCACTCTTAGATAAAGAAGTCAAAAAGTTCCTAATTTCAGCTCCATAGACATTGTTGCCACCTCCTTCTCGTTGAGGTTTGAGGACGTATTGCTCTGCTTTTTCTGCCAGAAATTCTCTAGCTGTTCTACCATCTACCTCTTCATCTAAGCCAAACATCATTGCAAAATAAGCCTTTAATTGATCCGCAACGGACTTGGGAACAAATTCACTCAAGATGCCTGAACCAGCTAATAATTGTTGAATTTTCTTGGTACCAGCGAGTTGCATTGAGGCTTCCGGAACCAAGACTGCAGAGGAGGCTTCCAACATTTTTCTGGCTGAACGGCTCTCCTCATCAGGAAGATCACTCGGTGCATATCCAGCTCTAAAGTAAACAACCCCAATTCGTTGTGGACCAACCCAGAGATCTCCATTCTTGAGTTTTCCTTTCTCATGGACTTCTGCCAATGTCGCCCGAACGACCTTCACACCACGTTTACTCAGTGCAGCAAAAAACCCCATCTGATCAAACCAGTTTCTCTCTTTAGGCTGAACCAACATCAATAAGGCTGCATCCTGCCAACCAAGATTCTCAATTGTCTCTTTGATTCCACTTGCAAAGCCAGCGATGGCATCATGAGGGAGAGGAGCTGCTTTCAGGATATGTTCTTGCTGAAGTTGCTGATGAAGAGTTGTGACCCTCTCCGAGAGATGAGCAAAACTCGCTGAGATTGTATTGAATTCGACTTGAAGGGGCTGAAGCTCTCCATTTTCTTTTCTTTCGATGAGAAAATCATTTCGATTGATTAGGAGCTGTTGGTCCTGTCGTTTTTCCTTCGGTATCAAGGAGAGTAGGAATCCTACAAACTCGTCTACTTTTGCAGTAGGTTCTAGACTTTCTCGCATAAAATCAGAATTTTGAGCAACCTTCCAAAAAAGCAGGCTTGACCACTGTGTGTGTATTTGAAGTTGCGAGATCAGGGAAGTTGGTAGCTGATAAGGCGTCAGTGAGAATGGAGCATGAACGAGTTGTCCATCTAGATTTTTCTGAAGCAATCCGAAGTAATGAGCACGATCAATAATATTCTGTAATTCCTCTGGATTCATAGATTAGTTTAACGTGCTCTGACTATGCAGAAAGAGTTCTTGAGTTAGCCAGCTATCAAACGAATCAGCAGAGTGGTAACGTTCCATGACCAAGTCAGCTGGGGAAAGACCCTGCTTCGTATAACGATCGAAAAATGGTTCCAGCCAATTCGCTTGATTTACAGAATCCATGTGGGATAGGGCAGATTCCATAATCTTAATTGCCAACTTGTTGAATCTTACCGGTCCAACCTCACCAGTCAGTCCATCCTTGCAAGCAGTTTTTCGAAGCTCAGGAAATAGTTCAGCTGGGATGTCCATTAAGAAACCCTCTAATTCTGTCAGTACGGTCTCATTGTAGGTCAGAGCTTGCAGCAATGCTGGAACTGCTATCACATCCTGAGGCTGTTGCGTGTCCATACAGCGCAACTCCATAATTCGCTTGATCCGCACCTCAGGGAAGAGCATACCCAGATGAGTTAGCCAGTCTTCCTGATTCATCTCAAGTGGTGTTTCCTTCTTCATCAATTGTCGGAAGGTGTAGGGACCAGGCTGAACCACTTCTCCATCACGGTAGAGGTGATAAGGACGGACATCCAAAGCCCACTCAATGTAGTCCACCAAGCTGAATTTCTTACTCAGGAAACTAAGAGGTAAACCAGTTCGGTAGGGATCAGTATTTTGCCAAATTCTTCCACGATAGGAGCGATATCCACTTGGTTCTCCCTCGACAATTGGGCTGTTTGCAAAAATTGCCGTTAAGAATGGCGTAAGCCTGTTGAGAATCACAAACTTCCGCTCCAGATCCTCCAGTGACTGATAATCAAGGCTAACCTGAACACCACTTGTCGCTTTCATCATCCATTGACCATGGGTATCCACCTCCCTCATGGTGGAGTACATGATTCGATAACGTTTCTTGTCCAGCAGAGGCAGATCATCTGGACTTAGATAAGGATGAGCCCCTAAAAAAAAGGGTAATCCTCCCCAATCGCTGAGCGCATGTGTGAGTTGTTGAATATGAACATTGACTGCTTGGGCCACCTCGCTCAAATCCCTTCTGGGAGAATCAGATAGTTCGACCTGACCGCCCGGTTCAATCGAAATATTCTGACCACTGGAATGCAACAAACCCAAAAGAAGTTCACCTTCGTAATGTAGTTCCCAAGGTTGTGGTCCCTGGCTACTCAATTGCGCCATTTTGAGCAGGAGCGTCCAAATACTAACATCCCCACTGATTGGCAATGACTTCCATTTTCCCTCATCGGATGGTAGCGCCACAAAAGTTTCATACTCCAGCCCCATCTTCTCTTGGCGTGTGCCACAGCATCGCTGTTGGAGGAAATCCAAAAATTGGTTACGGAGTTCCGCAAGCTCCATAATTTCTCGGCAAGTATTGGTTTATTCGTATCGTAGGGAATCTGCCGGCTGAAGCCGAGCAGCTTTAGTCGATGGGTAAATCGTCACCAAAAAACAGATCAAGAATGAGGAAACCGTCGTTATTAGCACATCAGTCCAGTTAATCAAGACAGGGATTTTGTCTCCTCCAGGATAAACGCCAGGCGGAATGTCGATAAAATCAAAAGTCGCCAAGGCCCAGCAAATTGTTAATCCCAAGCCAACTCCTGAACAAGTACCGATCAAACCAATGACTACGCCCTGCAGCATAAAGATTTTTCGCACGCTTTGTTCTGTAGCACCCACTGCTTTGAGAATCGCAATTTCTCGTGATTTTTCAAGAACCAGCATGATCAGCGAGCTAATTATGTTGAAGGCCGCTACTACGACAATCAATGTCAGAATCACGAAGAGTCCAATTTTTTCAAGCTGCATCACCTGAAAAATACTCTTGTTCTCATCGACCCAACTGCTGACAGCAAAGTCCGTGAATTCTGCGCGCAACTCATCCGCAACTTCCTGGGCAGTTTCCGGATCCCTCAAGCGGACTCCTAGGCCTGTCACATCATTCTGCATTCGATAGACTTTCTGGACGAGTCGATAGTCCATGAAGGCAAGAACCTCATCATAACCCGCGATTCCAGACTCGAAGAAGCCTATCACCATCAATTTCTTGATTCTCGGAACATCTCCCACGGGGGTCATTCTCTGTTCAGAAGAAACGAGTTGGACAGTATCTCCAAGCTGAACCCCTAGTTGTTGCGCAAGGTTTGAACCAAGAATGATTCCATCTTTCAGGCCATCTTTTTTGGCGCTGAGATGTGACAGACGAGCTAATATTTCATCAGAGATTGTCTGCTGTTCTTCATTCGTCGGGGGGCTAGGAGAATATCGTTCTTGTCTGAGGAAAAGGCCCAAATTGGTGACTTGGGTTTCTTTGGCAGGATCAATGCCTCTTAATAAAGCACCTTTTGGTCGCCTTGTCCCCGTCAGCAGAGCTTGCTTGAAAATATACGGAGCCGTGGCTTTGACTTCAGGATGCTTAAGTATTTGAGGTTGGAGTTCTGGATACTCCGTCATCCGATCTGCCCAAGAGAAAAGGGTCACATGAGGAAGTGATCCTGTGATTGCTTGTCGGAGATTATCTCTAAATCCGTTCATTAGGGAAGTTGCTACAATCAGGGCAATTACCCCAAGGGCCACTCCACAAACTGAAATCCAAGTAATTACAGAGACAGATCTGTCTTTACGAGGGGAAAAGAGGTAGCGTTTCCCGATGAACCACTCATAAGGCAGAGGTTTCACGCTACCTAAGCTCAGTTTAAATTTTGAAGGTAGTTCTCAATTTGATCGGCAGCTTGCGCCAAAGCGTGGGGAAGTTTTTCGGGTGACTTAATGCCTGCCTGTGCCAAGTGAGGCTTACCCCCACCACGGCCATCTGCAAGAGCTGCAACCCGGTTCACAATCTCAGCCGCCTTCGCTCCTCGAATAAGAATAGAGTCAGCTACCACACACAAGAGAGTAGTTTTGCCGTCAAGCTCCGCTCCCAGAAGGGCTATTCCTTCCAACTCCTTCCGCAAGCTATCCCCCAAAGAACGCAACTCATCCATGGAGGTAGCCTCCACCTTCATTGCCAGGAGGGGTACTCCTGCAACCAGCCGAGCATTGGAAATCAAATCTTGGGCGGATTCCGCGGCTGATTGTTTTTTTAGTAGTTGAAGTTCCTTCTCAAGCTTTTTTTTCTCTTCCATCAAATTGGCGACCTGTGGCCCAATACTCTCAGTCTGTACGTTGAGCAAGTGCTTCAATTCCTGAACTGCTTTCCCCTCATCTCGACTGACTTCTTCTGCACTTTCACCAGTGACGGCAACAATTCTGCGGACCCCAGATGCAATAGCACCTTCAGAAACAATGCGGAAGGAACCAATCTCCCCGGTAGCTGAAGTATGACATCCTCCACATAGTTCGGACGAGAATTCATCTAATTGGACAACCCGGACGGTATCTCCATACTTTTCACCAAAAAGAGCTGTGACTCCACTATCCACCGCCTGACGATACCCAGTTTCAAAGACTTTCAGATCAATGTTTTCACGGATCTTCCGATTCACAAGACGTTCGATTTCTTCGACTTGATCGCTGCTTAATCGCTCTGAGTGAGTGAAATCAAATCGCAGATAATCTGGATGAACGATCGAACCTGCCTGGTTGACATGCTGACCAATGATTTGCTTCAAGGCCGCATGAAGCATATGGGTGCCTGTGTGATTCCTGGTCGTTGCCTTGCGTTTATCCACATCTATCCTGGCGATGACTGGCTCAGGCTTTGGCTGTTTACTACCTTCACAAACATGAATGATCAAATCTCCTTCTTTGCGAACATCCATCACACTCCAAGTGCGTTGACCCTGCTGTATCGTCCCTTGATCCGCGACCTGTCCTCCAGACTCAGCATAAAAGGGTGTTGTGTCTAAAGTAAACAACCATTTACCCGATTCGTTCTGTGCAAAGCGCCGAATCCAGGTTTCTGCATTGTAGGAATTGTACCCTATGAATCGAGAATGCGGTCCAACTTCCAATTCTTGCCACTCGATTTGAGCAGTCTGAAAACGAGCAGATTCCCGAGCTTTGGTGCGTTGGGCTTCCATACATACTTCGAAACCTGCTTCGTCCAACTCAAGTTGACGTTCCTCACAAATCAACCGAGTCAAATCTACTGGAAAGCCGTAGGTGTCGTAAAGCTTAAATGCGTCCTCACCACTAAGCTTTTTCTGAGAAATCGTTGCTGACTGAGCCACCATCTGTTCAAAGATTTCCAAGCCTCTATCAAGGGTATTACCGAAGCTTGCTTCCTCTGCTTCGATTACTCGGGAAATATGGTCTTGCTGCTGGCGTATCTCAGGGAATGCGTCCCCCATTACCTCAGCCAGGGTAGACACCAACTTGTGAATGAACGGGTTTTCCATACCAAGCACTCTACCGAAGCGAGTTGCCCGGCGCAGCATCCGGCGTAACACATACCCACGACCTTCATTGGAGGGAATGGCACCATCAGCAATTGCGAAGCTCAAGGATCTAAGATGATCTGCAATCACTCGGTAGGCGACACCTGTCTCTCCTTCAGCATCTTTTGTTCCGGTAATTTCAGAAATGGACTGGAGGAGAGGAGTGAAAAGATCTGTGCTGTAATTGGAATTAACACCTTGTAGCACCCGGCAAACTCTCTCCAGCCCCATCCCAGTATCTACACCTTTGGCAGGCAAAGGAGACAGCTTGCTATCATTACCCCTGTTGAATTGAATGAAAACGAGGTTCCAAATTTCTATTACCCGAGCATCATCAGCATTGACCAACAGAGCCCCAGTGCGATCTTCCGTCATATCAATGTGAATCTCACTGCAGGGACCACATGGACCCGTATCCCCCATTTCCCAGAAGTTCTCTTTCTTGCCAAAGAAATGGATATTGTCCCAATTGATATCTGTGCATCTTCTCCATAGTTCAGCTGCTTCTTCATCAGGAGGTAAGCCATCATGCTCATCTCCACCAAAAACCGTGGCGTGCAGCCGAGTTTTGTCCAGCCCCCACACCTCTGTCAAGAGTTCCCAAGCCCAGCGAATTCCTTCCTCCTTGAAGTAATCTCCAAAGGACCAATTCCCCAACATCTCGAAGAATGTGTGGTGGTAGTTGTCCCGGCCCACATCTTCCAAGTCATTGTGTTTTCCACTTGCCCGGATGCACTTTTGTGAATTAGCTGCACGATTGTAATCACGCGTTCCGGAACCCAGAAAGACGTCCTTGAATTGGTTCATACCCGCATTGGCAAAAAGCAATGTTGGGTCATCATTCGGAACAACTGGAGAACTGCGCACAAATCGATGCTGACGCTCTTCAAAGAAGCTGATGAATTCCTGACGGATCTGCTGGGATGTCTTCACGAGAGACTCCTGGAATCAGAATCTGGGAAGGAAATCCCCACGGGGCAGCGGGGATGGCTGGGATGCAAGGCTTACAGAGCCATATATTCGACAACTAGGTGATCTTCCACCTGGATTGGAATTTCTTCTCGAGCTGGGATCTGAAGGAGTTTCCCAGTCATCTTGGATCCATCTCTTTCGATGTAGCCAAGCTGCTGTTCTGAGAGTTCGAACCACTCTTTGTATTTCTCAATTCCCTTGCTGCGGTCACGCATAGTGATTTCATCACCAACACGTATCTCTAAGGAAGGCTTATTGACATTTTTGCCATTGACCAGAATATGGCGATGGACGACCATTTGACGTGCAGCTCTGAGCGTCGGCGAGAAGCCCATACGATAAACCATGTTGTCCAATCTTCGTTCCAACAATTGAACCATGAATACGTTGGTTTGCTCCTTTGATTTGGAGGCACGATCGTAATATCGTTTCAGTTGTTTCGCTGTTACACCGTAGTAATGCTTCAACTTTTGGGTTTCCATCAACTGCATGGCAAATGGCGATAGCTTGGCACGTCGGCCTGCGCCGTGCTGTCCGGGTCTATTCGGTCGGCGTTGAAGAGTGAGTGCTGCGCTAGGTGTACCAATTAGATTGACACCGAGTGCACGGCAGTGTTTGCGGAGAGTCTTGGTCTTAACTGTCATTGATTTCGCTTTCTTTCAGATGGCATCTAACGGACTTTAGGAAAATTCTAGTTCAGGATTAAGATCGTGCTGTAGGCGAACGCGGGATGCCATCCCAAAGTATTTTCGGGCCCTTCCGCTATTCGTGATAAATGCACGAAACCATTTAAAATATTCAATTTTTCAAATGAAGTCAATGAACTAATGCGACATCAAGGACAGCAGAGAGGAGTTAAACCGAGTTGGAAAGTATGGAGAATGATATTCAAATGCCTTCTGGGATTGGTGCTTGTGAGCAGCATCTTACTGATTTCGGTCTTGAGTTGGGGTGTGAGTATCGTTTGGCGTTCAAAACCTGACTACGATGGTCTTTTACGAAACCCACAGCTTCAAGCTGAGGTCACAATCCTCCGGGATCAGTGGGGAGTCCCACACATCCAAGCCTCTCATTTAAATGATGCCTGGTTTGCTCTAGGGTTCACTGTCGCTCAGGATCGCTTACCCCAGCTGGTCTGGTTCAAACTCCTGGGCCAAGGGAGACTTTCGGAAGTTTTGGGACTTTGGGAACCTGTGAAAAGAATCGACCTACTAATGCGTGGATTTCAACTACATCAGGTTGGGCAACGTATGCTTGATTTGGCCAGCCCTGAAGCAAAACAGGCCTTTACAGCATACTATGCTGGGGTAAATCTGTTCTTGAAGCGGCAATCAGTTTTACCAATAGAGTTGGAATTACTCCAACTGTCTGGTTATGAGATTGAACCCTTTGTCAAAGATGATCTCGTGGGAATGGTGGGTGTGATGGCTCTGCAACTCCACCTTGCTATGCGAGAAGATTTACTTGCTGAAAAGCTCGCGCGAAAAGTAGGTGAAGAGAAGCTAAGAGAACTCTTCCCTAATTATCATGGAGGATCTCCAGCTGTTTTGTCCTCACCTCTTAAGATTGGTCATCAATTTTCACTTCCAAAAGATGAGATTACAGAGCTCCTGACATGGCTAGAGCCCTTCATGGGCATGGGCCATAGCAACAATTGGGTTATTGCCCCCAAACATACAGTAACCCAAGCAGCCTTGCTGGCACATGATCCCCACCTCGGTCTTGGTATTCCAAATTTCTTTTACGAAGCGCATGTGCAGACACCGGAGATGGAAATTGCAGGTTCCATGGTTCCCGGGCTGCCTTTCCTGGTATCAGGTCATAACACAAAAATCGCTTGGGGAATGACGAGCCTGCATGCAGATGCTGGAGATTACTTCTCAGAGATACTGAGTCCTGATGGCAGGTTTGTTCAAATCAATGGTGAATGGCAACCCCTGACTACACTTGAAGAGCGCTTGAAGGGTCGCTGGTCTGAGGAGACATTTTTACTGAGAGAGACTCCTCATGGGCCAATTATCAATGATTTTTTTCGCCCCAACGATTTAGAAGGTTTCCAAAACGAAATACTGAGTTTTCGCTGGACATTGCTGGTGGACAAAGCCAGCAGCGAGATTGAAGGCTTCTTTAAATTGAATCAAGCAAGCAACTGGAACGAATTCCGGTTGGCTCTCTCCTATTTTGGGGGCCTTCAACAGAACTTTGTATATGCAGACAAGCAGGGCAATATTGGTCTTCACCCCGCTGCTAGCCTGCCAATTCGCCAGCTAACTGGACAAAGAATCCTCCCCGGTCATGATGGCTCAGCTAATTGGTTGGGGCTGCGGAGAACCTTGGAATTACCATTCTCCTACAACCCAGCTAAGGGATGGGTGGGTTCTGCGAATAATTCACTTGAAGAACCTGGGATGGGTAACGTCAAAGGTTACTTTGCCCCCGGTGAGCGGATGCGAAGAATGGAGCAACTTCTTCAAGGTTCTGGCTTCCTCTCTCCACAAGCCATGCAAAGATTTCAAAACGATACTTGTTACCCACTTGCCAGGTTAATTAAAGAAGCTTGGGATCATTTGGATTCGATGGAACCTATTCAAGGAGTACCCGTTTCTTTCTTACTCAAAAATTGGGATGGCTGTTTTGCCACAGAAAGCGTAGCGGCATCCCTCGTTGCACAATGGGAATGGGAATTTCATGAAATTCTTTTCAAGGATGAACTTGGAGAGGAACTGAGTGAGGACTACCGGGGTTATGCTAGCCAGGCGCTGGTCCGTCAAATCCTCAATGGTCTTGCACAAACATGGGTGGATGACATCAGCACTTCTAATAAGGAAACTTTAAATGAGGTTGTCTTGTCTGCCATGGAGCAAGCCATTACAAAGCTTTCTGCTTCTCATGGAAACGATTGGCAAGCTTGGAAGTGGGGTAAAATTCAAACCCTTCAGATGAAACATCCTTTCGGCTGGATACCCGGTCTTGGTCGCTGGTTCAGTGTGGGGCCTTTTCCAGCACCTGGTTACAGGAGCACCCTCCGTAGAGCTTCTTCAAACCCACCTGTCTGGAACGTCAAGCACGGAGCTTCTATCCGTCAAGTCATTGATTTTTCAGATCTCAATCGCTCCTCCTCTGTGCTCCCCACAGGACAATCCATGCACCCGCTTTCACCATTTTTTGCTAATCAAGCTCCCTTGTATTCCAGAGGCGAGTCACATCCTCTTTTAATTGACTACAGAGAAATTCGAGCTAATCAGCTTCATCAATGGCAACTCCTCCCAATGAAGTAGAATTTAGTTGATCACTTTTAACTCAGTGTAAATTATTTAAAGTACCACCCTCCCACGGAAGAGTGTAAGGCACTTTTCTTCTCATTGTCCTAGAAAGACCAGAACTATTTTCTCCAACTGGAATTGTACCGTGATCCAAAAATTGAATAGCTGCCTGCAGTGCAGCATCATTATCTGGTGAACTTGGTGGTGCCACATTGTACAAGTAGTCAGGTGTTATTCCTTGTTGATGCCAACTTGAACCATACGGTGCAAAAAGTTCCATTGCAGTCACCCATACAGAGCTTTGGTCCAGAAGAGTTAATACATACTGACCAACACCCTTCCCATAAGATACATTCCCAATGAAGGTTGCAACTGAATGATCTTTCAGGGCGGCAGCAGTAACTTCTGAAGCAGAGGCAGAATGCTCATCAATAAGTACAACTACTCTTTCAGAACTTCCGTTTTCTATATTACCCGGCCACCAAGGTCCAAAATATTCATCAAAATAGTAATATTCATCACCATATCTTTCTTT
>JAQWOT010000228.1 GCA_029245725.1 SAR324 cluster bacterium
CCTCTACTGGATTGAGCAGGAACCAGAGTTTGGCAAGCAGGCGGTCTATCTAGATGCTCGGACTTATCGTCCCAGCTTTCGTTCGTCGCTTGAGAATATGCAGGAGTTGGCAGAGCAGGGAGTACGTATTCTGGCCCCACCAATTTATGCTTTGCTTGATCTTGATGGTGGAGAAATTGTGCCCTCAGCCTATGCACGCCAGGCCCAGCAGGCGGGAATTGATTTGATCACGTGGACGCTGGAGCGCTCTGGACCGTTAACTGGAGGTGGTGGTTGGTACTATCAAACAGTGAAGGAAGCGATCAACAATGATGGGGATGTGATGAAGGTGTTAGACGTGCTCGCACAGCAGGTCAGAGTGATCGGAGTCTTCAGTGATTGGCCCGCAACGACGACGTACTACGCTAATTGCATGGACCTTCCATAGTTGCCCAACTCGCTGATTTCTCTAGGCAAGAGAGATTTTGGTGTTGCCCCCGGGGGGAGTCTTTAAAAAGATCTTCCCCAATCCCATCCGATTTTTCTTCTTTTCAGCAATCCCGAACCGTTATCTCGCCATTTGGTAGAATTGTTCCGCAGAGTTTTGCGTAGTTTAGATCGGTTCCTTCCATCTTGACGTTGGTCAGGTTGGTACCCCGCATCCTGACTCCACGCAGGTCAGCTGCGTTGAGGTTCACTCCGGTCAAATTGGCTTCCTCCAAATTTGCTTCAAACAAGACGGCTCCGCTGAGATCGGCTCCTTCCATGCGAGTATCCCGCAAGCTTGCTTCCTCCAGAGAAGTACCTCGAAGCTTAGCGCTTCTCATGTTCGAGTTCCAAAGTTCTACCCCACGCAGATTGGCTCCGGTCAGTTGAGCACCCTCCAAATCTGTTTCTTCTAGGTTTGCGTCTAATAGGTCTGCCCCACTGAAATCCGCCTCGGTCAAATTGGCTCCACGCAGTCGGGCTCGACGTAGGTCGGTTCCACGCAATCTAGCCCCTTGGAGATTGGAGAAACTGAGATCACTTCCTTCGAGACTCATTCCACTAAGATCGGCACCAACCAGGTTACAGCCTGGGCAGTCCTTGTTCTCTATCAACTTCACAAGATCGTCTTGATCCAGAGCTAGGGGTTGTTGAAGGAAGCTGCTCTGGCAAGCTCCCAGACTGACACTGATGATGCCAAAGCAACTTAGGATCATTGGACGAATTCTGTATTGCCAACTTTTGGTGACAACCATTGGCGCACCTCCTTCTCTTTGAATCTTGCGAGTCTTTCAAATGAGTTTGGTTTATTTTTCATGATGATGACTGAGGAGTGCATAACCGTCAATGGATTCCAATCAATAAACTGTTGAAACGAATCTATACATATTTGGAGAAGGGGTGGTATTTGATTAAAATTCCTGTTAAACCTGCGCTTTGTTGACAAGACACCCTGATAGCATCTGATAAGAGGTACGCATGAACTTTCGCATTGATGCCCTGCAGTACACCAACTGGTCCGAGAAAATCTTTCTTCAACTCCGGGAAGGCCGGCTAGATGGGATCCACGTGACGATCACCTACCACGAAAACTTTCGGGAAACCGTGCTGGTGCTGGAAGCTTGGAATCGATGGTTTGAGCGCTACCCAAATTTGATTTTCCAGGGATTTGATGACAGTGATTTGGAGAAGGCACAACAGAGTATGCGAACGGCGATCTTCTTTGGATCACAGAATCCAAGTTGCATTGAAGACGACATCGGTCTGGTGGAGATTCTTCATCGCTTGGGTCTGCGTTTCATGCAGCTTAGTTACAATAACCAGTCACTGCTGGCAACTGGTTGCTACGAGCAGGAGGATCCTGGGTTAACGCGGATGGGACGTGAAGTGATCAAGGAAATGAACCGGGTGGGTTTAGTGATCGACATGAGTCATTCTGCAGAGCGTTCAACTCTGGAAGCGATTGAACTTTCAAGCCGACCAATCGCCATTACGCACGCCAATCCTTCCTTCTGGCATCCGGCACTGCGTAACAAGTCCGATCAGGTATTACGTTCTCTCGGTGAATCCGGTGGGATGCTTGGTTTCTCACTCTATCCACATCATTTGAAAGAAGGAACTAACTGTACTAGAAGATCCTTCTGTGAGATGGTGGCCAAAACCGCTGAGTTGATGGGAGTGACCCAGATAGGGATAGGTTCCGACCTCTGTCAGGATCAACCGGACGAGATTGTGGAGTGGATGCGCAACGGACGCTGGACTAAATCCTTAGATTACGGAGAAGGAAGCGCAAAGGCCCCTGGGTTCCCACCGATGCCAGAATGGTATCCAGATAACCGCGCTTTTGGTAGCTTGGCAGAGGGCTTGCGAGAGGTAGGCTTTGCAGAAGAGGAAGTCGCCGGCATTTTAGGGAACAACTGGGCAAGGTTTTTTGCGGAGAGCTTCTCTACAAGAACGGAGGACGTCACGTGAAGCCAATCGAGCAACCAGTTCCAGCAAGGTTCTATCGCTCTCCTGGACAGGTGATGCGCCTTACACGAATGGGCTGTAGTCACCCAACACGTCTCTCCTTTCTGCGTCAATTGCTGCGACGTTTGAAGAAAGAAAATTGGAGCTTTGACCGTTCAGTCTGGCTGATCAACCAGCAAGGGGTTGGTCACGCCGTTTACCGAGCGCAAGGCCCTGAACGCTGTTATAGCTTGGTGGCCTTCGCTCATAATCTTCCAGAAGAGATGCGCTCAGATAGGGTGATTGCAACTGCTTGGGATGGCACGTTCACTCTATTTGATGGCATTCCCAGCACTGCTGATATCGAACGGTTAGAACGCAATGTTCCTCTTCAAGAAGCAGGACGTATCTCAACAAAGGAGCTATCGCTGAGTCGGGCTAATCGTTCTGTACGACTCTTTGAGTATGTATTGAAAGAGTTAGCTCAGGGACGTCAGCCTGAGCGTAGTCGTCTGGAGCAGACGGGTTACCTGATGCGTACTACGGCGGTCTATGGGACTGGTAAGTTTGGCGCAGCCGATCGGGGTAATTTGGCAGGTCGGCCAGAGATGCAAGCACCTTTTCAAGCAGAAATGCTCTCTGTCTGGCTGACCCGAGCGTTCACGGTAGATCTTGTCGAGCATTTGGCAGCAGAGCAAGGAGGAGTGCAAGCAGTGAAGCTTGATCCTGCATTACGAAGGTTGTTGGGAGTGGGCAACTCGACTGGCTTGGGCATGGCTCCATTCCTAGTACGTCATCCGGTGCTGATTCATCATTGGTTTGCAGCTCGTGAAGAGGCGCTTGCTCGGGTACGCTCCCAACCCAAGCTAACTTCAGAAACACTTGGTCAATTTTTTGAAGCGTTCAGGGCAGCACAGGAAAATGTGGTGCAGTGGCAGAGTGAACATCCACTTCAGGTAGCCAAATTGAAAGAACTACGAGAAGGCTTGAGGAAACTGCAGATATTTGTTCATGAAGAGTGGGATGTAGCGCAAATCTACCCATGGGACGCACTCTGGCAATGGGGTGAACTCGAACTGCCAATGGAAGCACAAGAGGCACTGCTGGCCTTGCTCTTGGAACCACATCAGGAGTTGGTTGATGATTTAGGAGATCAGATGGCCACAGACGAAGAAGTGCCTTTCAAGGTCGATGGCTGTCAATCGATTGGTGAGATGAGAAAACATTTGCATAGTCACTTTGCCTGGGCGTTAGGGATGGATTATCAACAACCAGAACAATGCGCCCGCTTTTGGTATGTGTCAGAAGAAAAGCTGGAACCTCGCCTTGGCGAACGGCACTGTGAACCTGGTGCCGAACTTGAACAACCTCTGGACATTGGCCGCCAGGTAGCTGAACTCTGCGATGTGCTTAAAAAATGGTCTGACAGGACTCCAGTGGCTCACCTATTGTTGGTGCGTCCTGAGTTTCGTTCCATTGTCCGTCGGGTTCAACTCTCTGCCCACTATCCTTTTGCTGAAATTCAGGAAAATCTCATTTCTGCTGAGATGCTGCCCATCGACCTCTTACGTAGCAAACTAGCTTTTTTTGGAGCAACTCGATTTGATCCTCGTTCTGATCGCTGGGTGCGAATCAGCTTGTTTCAAGGGGAACCTTACCCAGATGAATTGAACCATACAGATGTCTCCTGAGAATCAGCAAGTCTCGGAAGATTTTTGTACTTCTAGTTACCTTTGGTTTTCTCAGTCTGAACTCCAGCAACTGGTAGTTAAGGCTGCTCGGGGTGCTGGTTATAGCTGGAGTGATGCGGAGGAAATTGGCTGGGCAGCTACTTGGTTGAGCAAGTTTGGTTTGCCCGGTGGAGATTTTATGTTGAGCTTGATGCAGTCGAATGACCTGCAAGCTCCTAGACCAGCTGCTCTACGTTGGAAAGGTAACAGTCACCCGCACTGTCCGTTGCGCTGTGGACTAGCAGTGATGGACTTTGCACAATTGCCTGAAGGATTGGGGGCTTCCTCGCTGGTAATTGAGTCTATGACGGGTCTACCCTGCTTTCTAGCATTTGCAGCACGAACTGCTCGACAGATTCAGCATCCGCTGCAAATTCAGTGGGAGGAACAGTCCCTGTTCGTACATGAGAACGCTTGGCCTAGTGTAGAGATTGATCAGGTTTCAATGGAATTTGGGAAGACAGTGGATGTGAGGATTACGCGTTCTAACTCGGACATGGTTTCTATCGAGACAAAAAATCCCCAATACTGTGTGCGTGTGTCTAAGCAATTTCTTGAACAGTTGGAGGCCTTCGCTCATCAGACCTTGGTTCCTGCCTCAGATTTATCACGACTCCGAGCTGGTGGTCACGATGATCCCACCTCTTGAACTAGATTGCTAACCGTTTTGTTTGCCCCAGTATTTGTGGTAGTGGATTTCTGTTCTATGGAAGTAAGTATTGCTCAGAATTCCCGATCAAAATTGATCTTGTGGGAACTCAAAGGGAGCGAATTTACTTGACTCAGTTATTGATTCAATGGCAAAAATATTTGTTATCTTGTCAAGATTGTTAAAAATAATAATTTAACTCCAACAATCATGGGATTGTGAGGCAACCTCTTCAACAGAAATTGAAGAAAAGACCCAAAATATTGCAAATTCAATCAGTACGACAAGCCTCCATTAAACAGCTATAGTCAGAGAAAAAAAGATGCAAAACCATGAAGTGAGATTTGTTGATAGCAAGCACTATCGAGGCGACTGTCGAAGGCATCACAAACGCTATCCGGTCGTGCTACCTGCAACACTCCTGTACAACGAGAATGATGGAGTCGTGAAGGTTCTTGATATCAGCATGGGAGGATGCAAGATGGTTGCGAATAGCCACTGCAGTCCTCATGCGAAAATCAGCATGACTTTTTACATTCCCTCAGAGGCCAATGCAGAGGAGTTAGTCGCCTGCTCACCTATTCATGCATTAGTGGTGCGCTCCCATCACACATCAAACGATCACTACATCATCAATGTGGATTTTCGTGGTGCTCTGTTCCATGAGCATGGAGTTGAAAAACTGATTGAAATCCACAAGCACAATAAACATCACTAAAGTTGCACAACCTACCTCAGTTCTTTCCCTTCCTGCCGATCGTTTTTGACACTTTCAAAAGTGGTCGCCGTCTTCTCTAGTCAACAATCCTTGTTAATCATATTTCCGGCGGGCATCCGGGTTCCACAGATCTGGGCATCAGCCATTTCTGCATCGGTCAGATCCGCCCCACTGAGGATTGCCTCATGGAGCTTAGCACCTCTGAGATTTGCCCCCTTTAGGTTTGCACGACTTAGGTTGACTACAATCAGGTGAGCGCCCTCCAAATTGGCGTTTCTGAGGTTTGCTTCACCAAGCATTGCTCCAGTTAGATTTGCTCCACGTAGGTCAGCTCCCTGGAGATTGGCCTTGTAGAGATTGGCTAAACCCAAATTAGCGTTTTCCAACGAGGCTCCTGCAAGGTTAGCCCACTGCAGATTAGCAATTTCAAGATTGGCCTCAAACAGGTCTGCCCTATCCAAGTCAGCCCCCTCTAAATCTGCACCGACAAGCTGAGCGTGAATCAGTGAAGCTTCTCGCAGCTTTGCATCTACTAGATTTGCCGAGAGAAGTCGGGCTCCTGCTAATTTGCTTCCAACAAGGTTTGCTTTCTGAAGATTGGCTTCAAACAGATTCACACCTAGTAATTCACGTCCTTGAAGTTGGGCAAATTTAAGATCGCAGCCTTGGCATTCCCCCTCCTTCAGCTTTTTCAGATCTTTTGAATCCACGGCATAGAGGGTAGTACCAATGAGCAAGACTACTAAGATTGATAGGAGGGCTTTGGAACTAGCGTAAAACGGTAGGTACATGGTTGAATTCTCCATCGAGTTGAGAACTGTGCGTATTGATTGTGAACAAAAAATAGCACGAGACGACAGAGGCAGGGGGTGATTCGAGTTGGTTCGGCACGTCCCCCTTCCGATGGTGGCGATTGAAGCCGCAGTGAATTCCTGCCATGGTGATTCAAAGTTGTTACCGATGCATACCCTTGACCGGGAAGGGAGTCAAAAGGAAATTACATAGACTCTCCCTCTAAACCAATCGAGGTTGGATGACTAAATTGATGAATTCCCCAAATTGGATGCACTGGAAATGCTATGGGTTTCTGCTGGGGTTTCTAACATTGGTAATGCCCATTGGTGCCTGGTATCGTATGGAAACAACTGACTTGGGAATCTTCGCTTGGTTGCCTTTGGTGATCATCTTCGGGATGGTCCCCCTTATAAATCGCTGGATGGGCAACGATCTGAACAATCCTGAAGGTGACGTAGTTTTTTCTCTGGGAGAAGATCCTTGGTATAGCTCACTACTGGTCGTAGTTGTGCCATTGCAGTTGGCTCTGATTTTCTCGGGTGTGGGTGTTTTTGCGAATGGTAGTCTGGGCTTATAGGGTAGTCTGGGCTGGATACTTTCAGTGGGTGTGGTGTTGAGCACCGTTGGCATTACGGTCGGTCATGAACTTGTGCACCACAAATCCAGATTTGAGCAAGCCCGTGGTGGAATTCTACTGGCCAGTGTCTGCAATGGAAGCTTCAAAATCGAACATGTGCGAGGACATCATCGGCATGTTGTGACCCCATTAGATGCCTCCTCAGCCACAATGGGAGTCAGTGTCTATCAGCAAATTCCCCACGCTATAACTCACAATTTCCAAAGCGCCTGGAAACTTGAATCAGAAAGACTGCAGAAGTTAGGACTCCCTTTTTGGCACATGCGGAACGAACTACTAGGCTGGTCTTTACTCTCTTTGTGTATGCTGTTCGTGATCACTTCACACTACGGACCTTGGGGGGCTTTTGGTTTTCTATGCCAGAGCCTGGTTGCGATTGTATTGCTGGAGATCGTCAACTATATCGAGCACTATGGATTGCAGCGTAAACAGCTACCCAATGGTCGTTACGAACCAGTGACAGAAACTCATTCCTGGAAATCTCCAGCTTTACTGACTAATTGGCTACTGTTTCAATTGCAGCGGCATTTGGACCATCATCTCTATGCCTGAAGATCGCATCAACTATTGCATCATCGTGAAAATGCACCTCAACTTCCCTATGGATATGGGGCTATGGTCGTTCTAACATTGCTTCCACTGGTTTGGTTCCGATTGATGGATCCTAAGGTTAAAGCATTAAATGTTGATTAGTTTTGGAACATTTATTAAAGAACACCTCCTACTTTGGTTGTTTGAGAATTATGCAAATCTGCTTTCTGTGAGGACAACATGGGTTTTCTGGATAAATTAAAATCGATTAAACAACACACTCATCGATGGTAGTGCCGAAGTTAATCTATTGGCCACTGCAAGGAAGGATTTTTTCGGTTATGAGTATGAAATCACTGTGAAAGTCAGTGATGCTGATTTTCGTCCAGACTTGGTCCGAGCATCCCACACTTTTTTGGAGTTAAGAATTGTGATCGAGTTGGAGGAAAAGGTACTCATTGCAAATGAGACCTCTGCTTGGCAGATCGAGGTAGAGTTGCCAGAAAATGCGCAATATTCTTTCCGTGGCAGATTTTGCCAGTTCAGTCATCTTGCGTAGGCAGGAGTTTCTTGCTTTGGCAATGATCCAGATTCTGTTTGGATGGAGATCGGCTAAACAAGATTGAAATCTATGTGGGTATTTCACATAGATTCAATGCTAAGCAAGCGGCCTGCTAAGAGATGCTGACTTGCTCATGTTTGCGCGCAATGAGGCTCTGGTATCCACACTTGGGAGAGCAAGTAAAATCTTAGACTATGAAGGATAGCTGCTACGCTTAATCCAGCTATTAGACCACCCCAGATACTGATTACACCCCACTCCCAAACAAATCCAAAAAGATAAGCCAATCCCATCCCCACAGGCCAGTAAGAGAATAAATTGGTCAGCAGGGGAATGCGGGTATCTTTCAGTCCTCGCAAGGCGCTCATTGAAGAGACTTGCAAGCCATCAGAGAGTTGAAACAAGGCCGCCATCCAAAGGATGTTTATTGCTAAGTCAGTAACAGCATTATCACTGGTATAGAGTCCGATGATCGACTCTGGAAATAGAATGAAAATACTGGCGGTCAGGCCCATGACACCAACACAAACTCCCACTCCTAGCCACCCACGAAAACGTACTTCTTTCCAATTCTTTTGACCAACTGCATTTCCTACACGCTGAGTGATCGCGGCTGAGATTCCCATGGGGATCATGAAGGTCAGTGCTACTACGTTAATAGAAATTTGGTGAGCGGCAAGAGTGGTTACTCCAAACTTCCCCATCATGAGAGCTACAACGGTGAACATACAGACCTCTGCCCCAAAACTGAGCCCACTTGGAATACCGATCCTCAAAATCTCTCGCCAATAGCTCCAGATGGGCCAATCAAAGCGGCTGAGAAAGCGAATATTTCCGGTTCGTTGACTAGTTTGAAGATAAATGAGTGCCCCAATCATAATGACCCAGTGCGCAATGGTCGTCGTCCATCCGGCCCCCACAGCTCCCATTCTTGGGAAGCCGAAGTTTCCAAAGATCAAAGTGTAGTTGCCAATGATGTTGACACCCAGTCCCAAGAGAGTCAGGTACATACAAGGCCGAGTGATGCCAAGACCATCAAGACTATGACGGATGGCTAGAAAGACAAAAGCTGCAGGCAGTCCCCAAATGATTGCCTCCAGATAGCCATCCGTGATGCTAACAACCTCTGGTTCATAGTCCATCCAGCGCAACAGATAATCCAAATGAGGAAGCACCAGCATGCTTAGCAAGGCTAGTAACATGCTGATCCAAATGCCTTGTCGAACACTGGTGCCAATTTTTCTGATGCGGCCCGATCCTTCCAGTTGAGCGACGATTGGAGTCAGGGCCACCATCACCCCGATTCCCAGGCAAAAGATCGGATGGAATAAAGCACTTGCTGAAGCCACGGCTGCCAGTTCATTTGGGCCAGCGTGCCCGGTCATTACGGTGTCAACGAACTGCATGGAGAGGTTGAGCACTCCTGAAATGACAACGGGTAATCCGATGCGCAGCAAAACTCGGCTTTCCTCAATGATCGGAGTAGCGTTCATAAGTGCTAAAACTCGAACTTAACTGATGCGTAAAAGTGCGGTGTGTGAAAAGGAGTAGCAAAATTTCTTGTAGGAAGAAAAATCCAACATGAAGAGGCCCTGCAGAAAGTCCAGCCAAATCCAGCTAATTCTTCTTTTGCCAATAGAGGAGATAGTTTTTCAGGCAGGTATCAAGAATTGTGCTTGCTTCCCGTTCGTCTTGTTGTTACCAACTTGGCCTAATAAAGCTTCATTACTTTCATTGAGAGGAGAATTTCATGGCAATTAGTAATAACCGAAGTACTAACGGTCAGGGACGGCTCTATGATTCGATTGTTGACACGATTGGCAATACTCCCTGTATTCGAATCAACAAACTAGCTCCGGAAGGAGTGCGGCTCTATGTAAAAGCGGAAGCCTTCAATCCAACTGCATCTGTTAAGGATCGCTTGGCGATCAGTATCATCGAAGAAGCTGAAAAGCGGGGTGAGTTGAAGCTAGGACAAACTGTGGTGGAAGCAACCAGTGGGAATACTGGGATCGGCCTTGCGATGGTATGTGCGGCCAAAGGCTATCCCTTGGTAGTGACAATGGCGGATAGCTTCTCAATCGAAAGACGGCAGTTGATGCGTTTTCTGGGAGCAAAAGTTGTTCTCACACCGAGAGCGCAAAAAGGCTTCGGGATGTACAAGAAAGCAGTAGAACTCGCAGAAGCAAACGGATGGTTCCTGGCTCACCAGTTTGAAACCAAGGACAACGCTGACATTCATGAAAACACAACGGCCCGTGAGATCATGGCTGATTTTGCTGGAGAGCGTTTGGACTATTGGGTCACTGGGTATGGTACCGGTGGAACGGTCACTGGTGTTGCTCGGGTACTGCGCAGGGAACGTCCAGAAACGAAGATCATCCTCAGCGAGCCGATCAACGCTCAGATTGTTGGTAGTGGGCATGTTCAACAACGTGATGCAGATGGCTCTCCTGCTGTGAGTCATCCTCACTTTGAACCACATCCAATCCAAGGTTGGACACCTGACTTCATCCCACTGGTACTACAAGAATCGATCGATAATAAACTGTTTGATGAATTGGTTCCGGTTGCCGGGGCAGCAGGAATTGAATGGTCTCGTAAGCTAGCTGCCCAGGAAGGAATCTTCACTGGGATTTCAGGTGGTTCATCCTTTGCCGTTGCGATTCAGATTGCTCAGCAAGTAGAGCCTGGATCTGTCATTCTCTGCATGCTAGCAGACACTGGAGAACGGTATCTTTCGTCTCCACTTTTTGAAGGGATCAGTGAAGATATGACGGAGGAAGAGGTTGCTCTTTCAAAGTCTACTCCTGGTTACCAGATGCCCTAAGCTTGAGTGTGCTGCTGATTATGAAATCAGCATAGCTCTACCATTCTGGGGGAGATCGGTTTGTTCTTTGCTCGCTTGCCACAGAACTGAAATCGTAGGCTTCTGACGCGGTGCAATCCAACAATTTATCCATTCAAAAGGACATCTCATGAAAAGGACAATCCTTGTTTTCCTTAGCTTTTGGCTGGGTACGATAGCCTGGGCCTTCAATCAGGCACACTTTGATCGGTTGATGCAGACCAAACGCTGTCTGGAATGTGATCTCTCAGACCTGAATTTGAGAAATGAGAACTTGAAGGGTGCTGTATTGGTTGACAGCAACCTGCAGCGTGCAAATCTGTGGGATGTGGATCTGCAGATTGCTTTCCTCCAACGGGTTAACTTTCAGAAGAGTTATTTGCAAGGTGCCAAACTGATGGGAGCCGATCTGCAGAACGCAAACTTTCAGGGGGCAGATCTACGTGGAGCTGATTTACAGGGAGCCGATCTACAGAATGCAAACTTTGATGGAGCCAACTTGGAAAGAGCAAAACTCACTGGGGCGCTAATGCTCGGTGCCAAGCTATGCAACACTGTTCTCCCAAATGGTGCTGTAGAATACAGTGGTTGTGTGCTGAACAATCGCTAATCAGAATATTTGATCTTAAAACTTGAGTTAGTGCTGAAGCAAGGTACCCCCATCATCCTTTGAAAGGAATCATCAAATGGAATACCGCCCATTGGGCCGGACAGGCCTTCATGTTTCAACAATCTGCCTGGGAACCATGACTTGGGGTGGTCGAGGTCGTTGGGAAGCCATTGGGCGTGTTGGTCAGGATGAAGTTAATGATCAACTAAAACGTGCGGTTGAAGCTGGTGTTAATTTCATCGATACCGCCAATGTCTACCACGAAGGCTGGAGTGAAGAGTTGCTGGGTCAAGCAATCCGAGACACCGGTATTCCTCGTGAAGACTTAGTGATTGCCACCAAGGTTCGGGGACGTATGCGGCCCGGTATCAATGGCATGGGGTTGACACGGATCCATATTCATCATGAGGTGGATGCTTCCTTGCGAAGGTTGGGTTTGGATCACATTGATCTCTACCAGATTCACGGTCTGGATCCGCTGACGCCGATTGATGAAACCTTATGGGCTTTGGATGACCTGGTGCGTAGTGGAAAGGTGCGCTACATTGGGATTTCCAATCAATCAGCTTGGCGCATTGCCAAAGCCAACGAGATTGCCAGAGCCAATCGCTGGAGTCGTTTTGAGTCAGTGCAAGCCTACTACACTTTAGCTGGACGTGACTTGGAACGTGAGGTTTTACCGATGTGTCAGGAAGAATCACTTGGAGTGATGGTCTGGAGTCCTCTCGCTGGAGGTTTGATCAGTGGTAAATTTGAAAGAGGTAGTGACGGCCCGGAAGGAGCCCGACGGACTAGTTTTGATTTCCCACCTGTGGATCGAGAGCGTGCGTTCAGTGTAGTGGATGCGATGCGACCGATTGCTGTGGCCCATGATTGTAGCGTGGCTCGCATTGCTCAGGCTTGGTTGCTTCAACAACCGGGCATAACAAGCGTCATCATTGGCGCCAAGACCATGGAGCAGCTTGAGGATAATTTACAGGCAGCTAATCTCAACCTGACTTCAGCAGAACTGGAAACTCTGGACTCTGCCAGTGCGCTCCCCGTTGAGTATCCCGCTTGGATGGAGACTTTCCAGAACCGAGATCGCATGGTGCTTCCAGACTAAAGCTGGTGAATTCACTCACCTACCACAAGAGGACCCAGGAACTCTGGGTCCACATCTATAGTATTCTTCAACCAAGAAGTGATTTGACTAGTCCCTGCCAGCGAATCTTCCCATAAGGCAGTCCAATCAGTCGGGCTAGCCAATTTGGGTGTTCCTCCGGAGACAAGGAAGCGATTTCTTGCTGAGCGATCGAGACCCGAATTGGTAGCCGCAGCACGTCCAAGTTGAGTGCCATTGCCTGACGGTGTTGCATCAGGAACCCCCAGGAAGGCTGAAGTTTACGAAGAGTAGCCAACCTTGTGAACTGGAGATGAATCCCAGACCCTTCGCCGACAAGAATCAACTGATCCTGTTTACTTTTCACGATTTCGATCCGGCCTTCAAACTCCAGACGACTCATTGCTTTACATCACGAGTACGGATTTTCAGGGTTCCATTGATCTTCCAGTGTCCATGCTCTGCATCCTTGCCAACTCCGCTGGGAGCCCAGACTTCCATATTCTCAAATTCATAGGTGATTTCTGCGTTGCGGCCGGTCAACTTGTCGTAGAGATCAATTGCTAGTTCTGCCCATGATTGTGTGTGTTTCGATTCTGCCATGACGCTCCTTGCGTTAAGGTGACTTGGTTTGGGTCATCGGAGGCCAAAATCGCTGGCTTCCTACGATGTACCGGTTCTGCTGCGTTAAAGTACGAAACAGTTTTCATGAAAATGATAGCGACCAAGATGTTTTTCTTCAATCTTTAAGGGATGTAGGGTCTTCAGAAATAAGACGAATTACTTTCTCCGAAAGAAATTTGAAACTCCTAGGTGGTAGGAAACACGATGATTTTTCCTTCTTTTATCCCAGCTGCCTTCTGTAGATTTTCAGAATTTATCTTGTTCTCTGAAAAACGATCAGACTACACTCACCCAAAATAATCTCTCTACAATCTCTGTCTCATCCTCAATATTTATGTCGGAAACTAATCCGGTCAACGAATGGAGCCTTGGGAACTCTCATCGTCGTCCAAGCCAGTTGATTAGCCTCGAAGTTCTCAAACCACTCCAGAAGCGACAGGATGTCCATGGGTTGCTTTTCCTATTTGTGTACCTGGGATTGCTTGGTCTAACGGGATACATTCTACATTTAATGATAGAAACTTCATGGCTGGTTTTTGGATTGGCTCTTCATGGAGTGGTTCTGGTGCACCTCTTCGCGCCCTTCCACGAAGCAACTCATCAAAGTGCTTTTTTGACTCGTTGGTTGAATCAGGCAGTGGCTTGGTTTACCGGGCTCGTGATCATGATCCCACCGCTATACTTCAAGCTAGAGCATGCAGCTCATCACACCCATACCCAGCATCCTGAAAAAGATCCGGAAAGCATTCCACAAGCACGGACCTTCTGGGGATATTGGTACTACCTCACAGCAATTCCCTACTTTAAGGGAGTGTTAAAAAATCTGGTACGCCATCCACAAGGTCAATTTTCTGAGCTGGAACAGTCTTTTATTCCAGAGCGCCTTCGTGAGAAAGTTCAGCACGAAGCACAAGGGATGCTACTTTTCTATCTATTGCTGCTAGCTGGAAGCTTGCTTTCAGGCAGCACTCTACTGTTCTGGTACTGGCTTTTCCCAAGAATTCTTGCAGAACCCGTGATGCACTTGATCCGGATTTCAGAGCACGGAGGCTGTCCTTGGATTGCTGATCTGCTACGGAATACTCGGACAACATTGACTCTGCATCCGATACGCTGGCTGTCCTGGAACATGCCCTTTCATGCAGAACATCACGCGTTTCCCAATATTCCGTTTCATGCGCTGCCAGCTCTGCATCAACATCTAAAATCGCATTTGGAAAACGTTGATCAGGGATACTTGTTCAGCCATCGAAAATTAATCCAGCAACGGTATCGACAAGAACACTCTCCTGTAATTTGAAACCAATCTCTACGTCTCGATGAGCTACGCAGCAGCTAAAACGATCACAATTGACGAAATCCCAGTAATTGACGTACACCCGTTGCGTTCTGGCAACCGACAAGCGATGCAGGAGGTTGCAAGACAACTTCGCCAAGCAGCAGAGGGGATTGGATTTTTTTACATCCGCAACCATTGCATTCCTTCTCAGGTGATCCAGCAGGCATATGCAGCGACAAAAAAGTTTTTTCAACAGCCGAAAGATTGGAAAAACCAGCTGAAAATCAACCATAACCACCATGGATTCCTAGCAGTCGGCCAAGCTAAGATGGAAAAGGCCACAAGAGTAGATTTGAAAGAGAGCTTCGTCTGGGGATTGGATCTGCCAGATGGACACCCCGATCTAACGGAGGAAAATCCTTTCCTGGGAAGAAACCAATGGCCTTCACAAATGCCTGAATTCAGAGCATCTGTTTATCCTTTTTTTGAAGCAGGTCTAGAATGTGGGAGAGATATGATGCGGGCTTTTGCCCTGAGTCTTGATCTGCCCGAAGAGGTGTTTCTACAAGCTACTAATCAACCAATCGCCCGTAGCTCTGTGATTTACTATCCGCCTCAACCATCAGACCTTGGTGAGACTCAGTTTGGCGTGGCACCCCACACAGACTACGGATGTCTGACTTTACTCTGGCAGGATTCAGTGGGTGGTTTGGAAGTGCAGACTAGGCAAGGAGAGTGGGTCACAGCTCATCCATTAGAAGATACTCTGGTGGTCAACGTGGGAGACCTGCTTTCTCGTTGGACGAACAACGCCTTTCAGTCCACTCTGCATCGCGTGATCAACCGAAAAAATGTAGAGCGCTACTCAATGGTGATTGCCTGGGATCCCAACTTTGAAACACTGGTTGATCCAGCAAAGGTTTTTCCAGAATCGGAGTCGGTGCAGTATGAGCCTGTAGAATGCGGAGATTATGTCTTGTCGCGATTCGACGCTTCCTTCAGCTACCGAAAGGCAGCGGAGTCAGCATGAGCAAACTTCGCAAACCACCCTCCCGTTCGGTCAAATGGTGGAATTCTCGTTGGTTTGACGTCAGTCAGTTAGTGCTATTCTTCGGTGCTCTGATCTGGCTCACGCTCAATGGTGCTGCCCAGATGGGTTACAACTGGCAGTGGTATCGGCTCCCCAAGTACTTTTGGAAAGTCATTGACGGTGAGTTGATCTGGGGACCTCTGATGGATGGTCTCTTCGTAACCCTGGAGATTGGGTTCTACGGAATCATCATTACTTTGCTGATTGGACTGACGACTGCCATGTTGCGCATGTCCCAATCCTGGATTGGGAATCTGGTTGCACAAGTCTATCTGGAGGTGATTCGTAACACGCCGTTACTTGTGCAGATGTATGTGTTCTACTTTGTCTTTGCTCCGATTCTGGAGATTCCCAGATTCTGGGTTGGAGTTCTCTGCATCTCTTTTTTCGAGGGAACCTTCGCTTCAGAGATCATCCGAGCGGGTATCCTGAGTGTGCAAAGAGGACAATGGGAGGCCAGTACCAGCATTGGACTATCCCGCTGGAACACCTATCGATATATTGTGCTGCCACAAGCGGTGCCATTGATGTTGCCTCCATTAACTGGAGTGTTGATCAACTTGATCAAACATTCAGCCATCGTCAGCGTCATTGCTGTATTTGACTTAACGACTCAGGGACTGGACATCATTGCAGACACCTTCATGAGTTTTGAGATCTGGCTGACGATAGCTGCCATGTATTTGGGGGTTACGATTGTACTTTCTCTGTTAGTGAGCATTCTCGAATGGAGAGTTCGTGGTCGTCACTGAAAATAGGAGACTTGGAATGTTACGAGTTTCCTGTTGAGCTTTCGCACGTTGCGAAAGCGTTTTTGTAGCAGGCTTCCTGGGGAGAGTAGCCTACCTCCGGATTCGTTGTTAAAATCATTAATAGCGGGCCAATAACTTTTTTTGAAAAGAGGACGTATGAAAGTCGTGAAAACTGCACTAACCCTCCTACTGGCCCTGTTGCTGATGATCCCAGCATATACTGCGTTGGCTGGGGAAACCCAACAACAGCTGACTGCTGAAAGCGTTATCGAAACGATCAAGAAGCGTGGCAAGTTAATGGTTGGCATGTCAACCTTTGTGCCTTGGGCGATGCGCAACAAGCAGGGTGAATTGATCGGATTTGAGATTGATGTTGCCAAGAAGGTTGCTGAGGACATGGGTGTTGACATTGAGTTTGTGCCCACACAATGGTCTGGAATCATCCCCGCACTGATTGCTGGAAAGTTTGATGTGATCATCGGAGGAATGAGTGTAACTCCTCAGCGTAACCTCACCATCAACTTCACCGCTCCTTATGCTCACTCCGGGATGGGGATTGCTGCCAGTAAGAAACTGGCTGGTGATTTTGCTTGGCCAGAAGGTTTTAATCGATCTGATGTGATCTTTGTGTGCCGACGTGGAGTCACTCCCTGTACGGATGCAGTGGAAACAATATGGCCGAAAGCTAAGATTCGTCAATTTGACGATGACACGATGGCCTTTCAGGAAGTCGTGAATGGTAACGCTCACGCTACTCTCTCCAGTCATCCGAAGCCTGTGAAATGGACCTACCGCTATCAAGATGCGCTCTACATGCCGACCACGGAAAACCTGTCCAAGGGAGATGAGGCCTTTGGAATTCGCAAGGGCGATCCAGATGCGCTGAATTTCTTCTCTAATTGGATTATGGTCAACACCAGTAACGGATGGCTTGAAAAGCGCCATCATCACTGGTTTAAGACGATGGACTGGGCAGATCAAGTCGATCAGTAGTAATTCTATCCGGTAGGAGAAGGCCCTATGGGAAACTTCTCCTGCCAGTATGTGTGATCACATGTCTCGATCTACCTCACGCTATCGCTGGTCTTGGGTAGACTCAGTTGTTCTGCTGGGAATTATTGGGTTTTTTGGTTTCATCGGCTACCGGGTCAATACCGTGTTGGTCTACCAATGGGACTGGGGCTTCCTACCCGGTTACTTGTTCCGCTGGGACGAAGAAACTCAATCACTGCTGCCAAATTTATTGGTCAAGGGCCTGCTGACGACACTTCGGTTGGCCTTCTGGAGCATCATCCTGGCGACACTAATCGGCTTCGTCACTGGCATGATGCGAACCAGCCGTCGGCTTTTTCCCCAGGCCTTCAGTCGGCTCTACGTTGAGTTGATTCGGAATGTTCCTCCCATTGTTTTCATCTTCGTTTTTTACTTCTTCATCAGCAGCCAGATCATCCCACTACTCGGCTTAGATACCCTTGATCAACGCCTGGGTCCTACCGGTCAAAGTGTGGTGGAGTTTCTCTTTGGTCCTGTTTCTTTGCTCTCGAACACCTTTTCAGGAATCTTCTGCCTCGCCCTCTTTGAAGCAGCCTACATCACAGAGATTGTGCGCTCCGGAATTCAATCCGTCTCAGTTGGTCAACGAGAAGCGGCGATGAGTATTGGCCTGAGTCGCTGGCAACAGATGCGCTATGTTGTTTTGCCCCAGGCCGTTCAACGGGTGATTCCTCCCTTGGCAGGTCAATTTATTATCCTGATCAAGGATTCTTCGATTGTTTCATTGATCTCCATCCAAGAGTTGACTTTTTTGACACTGGAAGTGGCTAACTCCACACAACGTGTCTTTGAAGTCTGGGTTTTTGTAGCTGGGGTTTACTTTGCTTTGTGCTACTCCTGTGCGCTGATTTTTCGTCGTCTTGAAATGCGACTTGACTCATCACGTATTTAGAAATACTGGTTCACCTTGCCATGAATGAGAATACTCCAAATCCAATCATTGAAATGTCTGGGGTCAGTAAGTGGTTTGATGACTTTCAGGTACTCAATAATGTGAGTCTGCAAGTTTTCTCTGGGGAGCGAGTCGTTGTCTGTGGACCTTCTGGCTCTGGCAAATCCACACTGATTCGTTGCATCAATCGATTAGAGGAGCATCAAGAAGGACGGATCGTTGTTGATGGTATTGAATTGGATCAGGATACTCAGCACATCAACCAGGTTCGTAGCGAAGTAGGAATGGTCTTCCAGCAGTTCAATCTCTTTCCACACTTGACGGTGCTGGAGAACTGCACGCTGGGTCCCATGAAAGTCCGTGGACTCAGTAAAAAAGATGCTGGGGCCTTAGCGATGGAATATCTGCAGCGGGTTCGAATTCCAGAGCAAGCTATGAAATATCCGGGGTCACTCTCCGGAGGGCAGCAGCAACGGGTAGCGATTGCTCGATCTCTCTGCATGCAGCCGCGGATTATGCTTTTTGACGAGCCTACTTCCGCTCTTGACCCAGAGATGATCAAGGAGGTACTCGATGTGATGATCGATCTTGCCGAGAGTGGCATGACGATGATCTGTGTCACTCATGAAATGGGTTTTGCCCGCACGGTGGCGCACCAGATGGTGTTTATGGACGAAGGTCGCATTATTGAGCGGTCACCACCAGCACAGTTCTTTTCAGAACCAGAGCATGAGAGGACAAAGCTGTTTCTGAGTCAGATCCTTTCACACTGAGTTGATTTTGCACAATTCGATTTTGCTTCTGAGACTATGCAACCGAATTTCGATGAATTTCTAGATTCTCCAAGTATTCCCAAGGATGTGAGTTTCCTGCAATCAGACGGACTCCTGCATCAACCTTCCCCAGTTTTGCCAGCTTACGAGCATTTGCCAGAAAGCCGAACTGCCATGGAAGAGTTGACTCCTGGGGAATGGGATGATCTGAATTTATACCGAGCTCGTTACAACCAAGAACAGCAGGCAAGACAGGCTTTGGACATGCTTGCTGCTTCCAAAAACTCTCCGAGTTACGGATTTCGTGTAAACAATTACCGCCACTGTCTGCAGTGTGCAACGATGCTGTTTCAGGATGGAGCAGACGAAGAAACAATTGTCTGTGGGTTGTTCCATGATTTGGGCTTCATCGTCTGTCCAGACAACCATGGTGAATTCTCAGCCACGTTGCTTGCCAATTACATTTCCGAAAAGAATCTCTGGATGCTAAGGCACCATGCCTTGTTTCTTGACCATCATGCCAGTGGAAATTTGCAGTTGGATGTGAATGCACGTGAGAGTTATCGAGGGTATCCCTATTTCGAGTATACTGCAGAATGGGTTGCTCGCTATGATCAGACCGCCATCCAAACCCAATACGAAACTGCTCCCTTGGAGTTCTTTGAGTCAATGGTCTATCGGGTCTTCACTCGCCCTTCTAAGGGTGTAAAGGTTCATTATTGAGGAATTTCAATGAGTGCGTGGATTCACATGGTTCCTCTAGAGGAAGCGGCAGGGTCTGTTAAGGATGCCTACGAGCTTGCGAAGACCCCCAGTGGGACTGTCGACAACGTAATGCAGGCTCACAGTCTGCGTCCCCACACCATGGTGGGACATCTCAAACTATATCGAAGTGTTCTGCACCATCCTGAAAACAGTTTACCCCTCTGGTTTCTTGAGGCTGTTGGCGTATACACCAGCTTGCTCAACGAATGTGTCTACAGCTACACCCACCACTTTGCCAACATGCAGCGTTTGTTGGAAGATCCTCAGCGGTCAAAAGTAATTGAAGAAGCACTGCGTGACCAAATGCCAGAGAAAGCTTTCTCTGGCAAAGATCTAGCGTTGATCCGTTACACCGGAAAATTGACTCTCACCCCTGGCAAAATCTGTGAGCAAGATCTGTTGGATGCACGTGAAGCAGGAGCTTCTGACGGAGAAATTCTGGAAGTCAACCAAGTCTGTGCTTACTTTTGTTACTCCAACCGAACTCTCAATGGCCTGGGTGTGCAGCTTGGTGAAGATGCCATTGGCTTCTACAAGGAATAAGCGGAGGATCAAAGATTTCCAAAAAGAGATAGATTGTTAGATAACCAGCACATCAAAATCTCTCCTTAGACAACACGTCACTTTCGACACATTTTTCTGCGGTACGCTCCCCTGCGTCCCCTCTGATTTTCCCTTCTAATCGCTTATACTCAAAGCACTCAATAGGATCGCCAGTTCAAAAAAGCTGCTGGGGAATCCACTAGGTTTTTTAGGCTGTGCACTCCTTTACTAATCAGCTTTCAGAGACAGGCATGAATCCAGATGACTTAAAAAAACTTAAGGTGACAGGCAGTTGCGCTATGGGGGATTTGCAGGATGCGGATCTGCAGGGTATAGATTTGCGTGGTGTGAATTTGTTGGCTGCCAATCTAAGTGGGGCCAATCTCAGTGGGGTAGATCTTCGAAATGCTAACCTCAGTGGTGCTAACTTGCGTAACACGAATCTAAGTGGAGCGAACTTGTCAGAGGTGAATCTGCAGGTCGGTATCTTCCGCCATGAATATATGATGGATGATGAACTCTGTGCTGATTGGATTTATCATGAAGCAAATCTACGAGGTGCTAACCTAAAGGAAGCGAATCTCTCCGGTGCTTTGCTCAATGAAGCGAACTTGGAAGGAGCCAATTTGCAGGACGCCAACCTGACAAATACGAATTTTAGTGAGGCAATTCTGAGTGAAGCGAACTTGGAAGGAGCCCTCCTAGTTGGAACTATCTTT
>JAQWOT010000229.1 GCA_029245725.1 SAR324 cluster bacterium
TGTTGAAACAATTGAAGAGAGCGTTGCCGAAACAGTGGAGGAAGTGGAGCAAGTCGTCAGCAAAGCCATAGATATTGGGTTGACCTTTACCCCAGTGATTGAAGAGTTGCAACTGACGCGGACCTCAACAGACCAGTTGACCCTTAAAGCGACCATCAGCGATGACGGTCCACTCAGCCAGCTACGTTACCAATGGTCCATGGAGGGATCTGTATTTTCGGAGCCAACCGGCAATCCAACCGTATTGCTGGGGTATCATGATAATCTAACCGGCACAATTACCCTAAGGGTAACTGATGAAAATGGCTCCGGTCGCAATGTGCTATTGACACGCCCCCTGAGTCTCGGGGAATTCCCTTACTCCACTCCATAGGAGAATAGTCATGTACAAGTTCATCTACTTTGTCCTGACTCTACTGCTGGTCACCCTGTTGGCCGGCTGTGCGACTGAACCCGAGAAAACTCAAATCCCTACTAACCCTGCAGAGCAACAAAATCCTGTAACAACAAACATCACTCCTATCCTGAACGGCTCAGAGGAGGTGACCCTGGAGGTCCTGCTCTCCGAAGGCAACACCATCCAGCAGGGGCGGAGCAAGAATCGCTATCTTGGGGGCTACAACGACATTGACAACATCAGCATTGATGTCAAGAACGCTACCAGCGGCTCCACCCTGCAGTCAGTCTACCTCAGCCAGGTGGGTGGTAGTTGGACTGGCAAGGTCTACAACATCAACATCGGCCAAGTCTACCAGTTTGACGGTCGGGCCTATGACAACAAGAGCCTGATGATCTTCAGCGGGACGACCCAGCAGTCACTGGATAATGGGACCAACGCGTTGAACCTGCGGATGGACCCGGTAGCTGACCAGACGGTGCTGGCGATTCCAAGAATTACCCGGATCATGGCACCTTCGAGCATTGGCACAGAGTTGACTGATTCTGTTCAGGTCGAAGTCGAAGGTTCCAGTGGCTCCAAGCTCAACTACAGCTTTGCTGCCCCAGAAGGTGGCTCTTTTAATCCAGCTGTGGGCTCCGTAAATTTATTAGGCACCTCAGCAACGCTCACCTCCAATTACACAGCACCCATTTCAGCTGGAGTGAGGAAAAATACAGTTCAGGTGACAAACAGTCAGGGAATTGGGGTTAAGTCCAGCTTCAGCATTGCAGTGAGCACGGTGAGCAATCCCAACATCGCAGGTATCCAATTCTCCCCCGTGGTCACCTCCCTGACTGGTTGGCGTGATAATGCGAGCAGCACGATCCTCTGGACTGCTGATGTCAGTGATGACAAGCCGTTGGATCAAATCCGCTATCAGTGGAGTTTCACTCGCAGTGATAATAATTCAGGTTTGACAACGCCAGGCTTCGATAATGCGACAGTCAATCCAGCAACCATGGTCAACTATAACCCCGCGATCAGCGGGACTCTGAAGGTGACAGTGACTGATGATAACGGTACCGGATCAAGTACCCAGATCACCTACAACGTCAAGCAGGGACAGTTCCCCAGCAGCTTGGTGGTGGATAAGCAAATCGTTGGGACTTTCACTTTGGTGACTAGCCTAGTCGGTGACAATAACTCGACAGTCAGCAGTATTGATC
>JAQWOT010000230.1 GCA_029245725.1 SAR324 cluster bacterium
AAAAACCTTTACCAAAACTACTAGTAAACTGAACTTTAACAATTGAAGAATCGACTGCCCTCTTAAGTTTGCTTGAGCCAGCATTGCAGTTGCTGAATCTGTCATAATTTGGTTACGAGTGAACGCGGTCATCTCTTCTGCCATATCTGTGTCACGAATGATTGACTTAGCACTTTGTACATTTGCATGAGCCATACGCAAATAGTTTAGATTATTTTCTAAATTATTTTTCTGAAATGCACCAATCTCTGCTCGTGTCGACGATATCTCTCCGAGTGCTGTGTCTAAAATGCGCATTGTATCTTGGGCTTTGATCGGACCAGTAACATCTACGTCAGCTAATGATTGGAAACCGCTAATATTTTCTACTCCTGTACCCAAGTTGCTCGTACGCATATTGCGCAAAGTAAGCGAGGTTATTTGCTCTGCATTAGAGCCAATCTGGAAAACTAGTGAATTTTGGCTCACAGTGACTGTACCAGCGAGCGCTCCAATACATTCTGCCAGCTCCGCTTCTGACATTTGAGGTGATCGATTTCTTTGCCTCCGATGAATCTCTGTGGTTGAATCTTCTGACTGTGAAGGGTCTTCTGATAAAACATTTGATGAATGTGATTCTCCAGGTATCGAATGACCTTTGTATCTGATCGCCAATCCCTCTGTGTTGGAATTACCAACATTTCCAGTAAGCAACTGCCCTTGTCCAGTTGCTTCTTCTCCATTAATTTCTCCGGCTACATCTAGACCATTTTCGATTGTGTCATAAACATTTCCTTTTGTAGAAAGCAGGCCATTTGTAGAGCTAGAAACTTTGAAAGTGTATTCACTTCCAAACTGCTTATGTCGCAGAGTTATATTTTTGGAATCATTGGGAGCAATACTTTTTTCAGAAGCGCGTATCAAATCAATATCTAATCCTGCCTCCTTGATTGCAGCGTTAAGAGCATTAAGATTGCTCTCAATTGTTTCACCTTTGACCGATTGAAAATTGACAGTCTTAGAACCCTCTATGATCGTTATTTGTTCGCCTTTGTCGATAATTTCATTTGTCAGCGGAATAGAACCCCTAACCTCGGCCCGACAGGCAGCTTGAGCAATGTGTACGTCGTACCCGGTTGCCCCAGAGCTTTTCGTGGCTTGTGTAGCACCAACAAACTCTAAATCAGCTCCAGAAACAACACCTGAAGCCCCTTTGCTGCCATCAAGTAGATTTTTCTTGCCATATTGAGTACTTTGAGCGATTCGGTTTATGGTAGTGAGTATATTCTCAATTTCTTGCTGATCAGCTCGTAGCATGAATTCGTCATTTACTGCTTCATTTGCTGCGTGTACCGCCAACTGACGAGCATTTATTAAAGATGCACTCACCTCGTCTAGGGCAGCTTCAGCTGTTTGAACAAGTGAAATTCCAGCCTCTGAATTATCTATAGCCTGTTCCAGACCGACTGTCTGTGAACGCAATCGCTCACTAATTATTAGCGCAGCAGGTCCATCCGCACCTCGATTGATCTTCAACCCTGAGGACAAGCGCTCCATAGCCTTTGCTTGCTCAGTGCTATTGATCAGTAAATTCCTATGTGAATTAATCGCAGGCATATTCAGGTTGACTCGGATCGTCATTTTTCAATCCTTATGTCTTCTGAGTTAAAACAAACATGCTGAATCTAAAATAATTTTAATTTTCCACTAATACTATTTCGAAAAAAATTTTGATATTAAGTTCCCTACTAAAATCAATTATACTTGATAAAATTCATTTAAAATTTTGAAATTTTGCAAAAAATTAAACAATTTCTTAAAACTAGGAATCCAGAGATACAATTCCTCACTATAACTATCCCAATTATGTTCTTATTAGGATTAGTGTAATTATCTCGTTGATTTGGAGAACTAACAATATAATGCCCTCACTATGCCCCATACAGACGGCAACCTCTTCAATACGAACCACAATTCCCAACGCTGTCGCTGCCAGACTTATCGACGAACTTTTCGGATACTGCACAGAGACCAGCTTCCAAATCTATAACTCGGAAGATTTGGTCTTAGATTTGTCTGAAAAGGCCTTGAAGTGCATCACAAAAGCGTCTCCCTCTGGCTCATTCAGGCAGCTGAACAGTTACAAACAGATACACTGAAGACCAAACCATGCTCTCCATGGAGTTCAATGAACTCTGCAGTTCGCTAAGAACAGTTCAAATGCCAGATCTGGATAGTAATAAACTACACTTTTGGCAAGATACTCAACTTTGTTCGAATAAGTTGGTCATTCAAGACAGCCAGAGAACTTTTTCAGTAACTGAAGGCCTGTTCATTATGAGCTACTGCTCGGACTGTCTGAAAAATTATGAATATTTTAATATTGCTGCTATACACCACAGAGCAAGATATCCACAGCCCAGATCAAATCACTTAATTGTTGATTAACACATTATTTGATTCAGTTGCTTCATAAAATGAAGTGTTACAGTGAATCCAAAATGATACTAGAATTTTATTTGAACCTATTCCTTCATAATTTACACAACTCTTAAGCTCTAACGCCTTCTCTTTAGCACCAAATGAGAATCTTTTCTCGAAGTAACAGACCCATAAGTCTCCTGTGAGGGAACGTGACTAAGTACCGTTTATAGGAAGATCCAACTTCATCATAAGAATCCGTTGGCTGAGCCAAGTATCGGAGCAGTTTCTCAAACATCAGTTAACAGTCTAAATCTGATTCTGCATTCCACACTAAATTCTACTTATATCTTCTGATATTCCACATGAAAGCTCTTTCCATAAAACTTTGCTGGGTGGGTAGTCAGGATCTTGGTAGAACTTGAATCACTCTAACTCACTGATTTCAGATCAAGATTCTACTTCCATCTTTAGACAGAAAAAACGCACATAGTCCTGTGGTAATTTCTCTTCTGATTCTCTTGTTCAGAATAGGACAGCAGACAGAACTTCAGAATGAATGTAACTGAAAGTCTAGTGCGTATTTCTCAGGACGGCACTGATGCAATACAGTCACGCATAGAATAGTACTCAGAGACAAACCTGAGTTGTCCAGCTATTAGTACTTAAGATGTTCCGGATTAGTAGTCGGTGGGGATGCAACCCGAAGAGGTTTCGGTTGTGGCATCGGCAGGCGAGCACCCGAATGGTGGGCAAGCTGCGGTTCGGTCAGGCACCTCTCCTGGGTGCCTCCATTAGCATGTCAAAGACCTCATCCGTGCAGCCGAATCTTGCGCTGTCTGACGATCTCGTCATTAGTAGAAGTTTGATGCTTCTGCTGGCGCAGTTGGGCTTGTTGATCTTTCAATTGAGTCCATCCATCGCGTAAATTCTGAGCGACTTTCAGGACTTCGTCGACTATCGCAGCGTCCTTTTTCAGGTTTGCTTCGATGATTCGACCAATCATGAACACATATAAGGAGCGCAGGTTTTGCGCAACCTTGTTATCTTCCTCAACTCGAAGGGTGGCCAGCAGCTCGTTGACGATGTCACGGCTACGTGTCAGGTAGTGATGTGCTCCTTCGTAATCTTTTTCAGTAATTTTGTGCTGTCCCTTCCGTAAAAAGCGGGACAATCCATCGTATAACAAAATAATCAGCGACAGCTGATCCGAAGTCTGGATCTTTGTCTGATTGTAATTCTTGTACGGCAGCTGGGCCATGCTTTCCTCTAGGGGACATAATTTTTGGAAACAATGATTG
>JAQWOT010000231.1 GCA_029245725.1 SAR324 cluster bacterium
ATGAGCACAGTGAGGACATTACATCGTTAGATTTCCAAATTTCGGAGATTATTTCATTTGTCTAAACGAAGCAACTGCGCCAACCCCTAAAATTATCAATTAGAGCGCTAATCAGCTCTGAAGTCGTTCATTCTGAATTGGCTTATGATTAATTTTTTAGATTCGAATTGATAACTCTGCCTGTTTCAGGATCATATTTGCAGAAGCTTGGGGAATCTTATTTGCAAACCAAAGCATTCCTCCAGTCATATCCCAGGCATTTCCAGGAGGAAAGTGAACGCCAGAATTGAGTTTTTTTAATGTCTCTCAAGAGTTCTAGTAAATCCAATCGCTTGGCTGATTCCCCAATCGCAGTTGTTGGACTTTCCGCACTTTTTCCAGGTGCAAAAGATCTCCAGAATTATTGGAACAACATCCTCTCAGGTAATGATTTCCTCCAAGAGATTCCTTCGAATCGTTGGAATCTTGAAGATTACTACGATCCTGATCCAAGCAAATCAGACAAAACCTACTGTAAGAAGGGCGGATTTGTTCCAGAAATTGATTTCAACCCAGTGGATTTTGGGCTTCCTCCAAAAATCCTTGAAGTCACTGACTCATCACAGTTATTGACTCTGGTCTTAGCAAAGACCGCTTTGCTTGATGCTGGAATAGGAGAAGAAGAGTCACCAATATTATCTAAAACTGGAATCATTCTTGGAGTTTGTGGCGGGCAGAAGTTGATGGGTTCTTTAACTTCTCGACTACAAGAACCCATCTGGAGATCAGTTCTTTCGAGTGCTGGTCTTGACCAAGAAACCTCCGAAGAACTGGTTAAACGATTTAAGTCTGCCTACGTCAGGTGGGAAGAAAACTCATTTCCGGGACTCCTTGGGAATGTGATTGCTGGAAGAGTCGCCAATCGGCTTAATCTTGGCGGCACCAATTGTGTTGTAGACGCTGCTTGTGGAAGTTCCCTGGCTGCAATGAAGATGGCCATTTCCGAACTCAGGGAAGGACGCTGTGATGTGATGTTGACTGGTGGAGTCGACACAGACAACTCCCCCTTCATGTATATGTGTTTCAGTAAAACACCCGCCTTCACTAAACGTGATCAGGTCCAGCCTTTTGACAAAAATTCGGAAGGCATCATGATCGGTGAAGGTTTAGGCTTGGTGGTTTTGAAGCGTTTGGAAGACGCTGAGCGCGATGGTGATCGCATCTATGCTAAAATTATAGGTGTTGGTTCCTCAAGTGATGGACGTTTCAAAAGCATCTATGCTCCCAGGGAAGAGGGTCAAGTTTTAGCTATTCAAAGGGCTCAGGCTGATGCAAATGTAGAAAATAATTCAGGAATTGGACTAATAGAAGCACACGGAACAGGGACTAAGGCAGGTGACATTACTGAGTTTTCTGGACTCAGGACTGCTTACGCGTCTGAGCAGAAAAACCAGATTGCCTTGGGAACCGTTAAGGCTCAAATTGGTCACACGAAGGCTGCAGCTGGTGTAGCAGGGTTTATAAAGATCGCTCTTTCACTTCACCACAAAATCCTTCCACCTCTCAATCAACTGGAAACTCCCCATCCAGATCTACGATTAAGTGAAACTCCCTTCTATTTCTGCAAAAAATCAAGACCTTGGATCAGGGGTTCACATCCCAGGCGGGCAGGTGTCAGCGCTTTTGGGTTTGGTGGAAGTAATTTTCATTTTATTTTGGAGGAAGATCAAACTGACTCGACCTATTACAGGTTGAATCGAGTTCCACAGCCTGTTCTGCTTTCCGCAGAGAATCCTTTAGAACTCCAAGAACTTTGTAAAACCCTATTAGATCAACTCTCTTCAACTCCAGAAGCAGGACATAAGGATCTCTTAGAAAAGGGCAATCAGGCAAAACCACCAGCTAAGGATCATGCTCGATTAGGATTTGTAACTCACTCCCCTGGTGAGTCGATCCAAGCATTGCAAGAGGCCCTGATTACTTGGGGAAAAGAACCTGAAAAATTTGAGTGGAGCCAAAAATCTAGTCTTTTCTATCGGCAGTCAGGGTTGGATTGTGAGGGAAAAGTTGCAGCTTTGTTTTGTGGACAAGGGTCCCAATATCTGCAAATGGGCCGAGAACTTTTTCTTGAATTCCCTGAAATCCAATTTGATTTTCAAGAAATTGATCAACTCTTTCGAGAGGATGAGAGAGATCCACTTTCAAAACTAGTATTTGCGATTTCAAGTTTTGAGGAAAATGAGCAAGAGACCCAAAACCTACAACTACAAAAAACTGAGAATGCTCAACCTGCGATTGGTGCTCTAAGTGGAGGAATGTTCCGGTTGCTGCAAGCAAGAGGGCTACAGGTGGATTTCACCTCTGGGCACAGCTTTGGTGAATTAAGCGCTCTCTGGGCTGCAGGAGTAATCAACGACGATGACTATTACAGATTAGCTGTAGCACGGGGTAAAGCTATGGCTGCACCAGATGATCCAGATTTTGACGCTGGAACCATGATGGCTGTGATGGGCAAGGTAGAAACAGTTGAGGGACTCTTGGAGGACTTTCCAGATTTGAAAGTCGCTAATTTCAATTCGAACAAGCAAGTTGTGATCGCTGGGCCAAAAGAACAGATCGAAAAAGCATTTGCATTCTTTAAATCAAAGCGGTTTTCGGTGATCCCACTCCCAGTTTCTGCAGCTTTCCACACTCCTTTAGTGGGTCACGCCCAAAAACCTTTTTCATTAGCCATTCAAAGTTCTCAATTCAATAAAGCCAGGGTTCCAGTATTCTCGAATCAAACAGCAAAGGCCTATCCCACGGAACCCATTAAAATCAAAGAAATGCTGCAAGCACACATTTTGGAGTCCGTTCGATTCAAACAACAAATTGAAAACTTATACGAAGCAGGTGCCCGTGTTTTTATCGAATTCGGACCCAAGAATGTGCTAACCAAACTCACAGAGAACATCCTTCAAGGCAAAGAGATTTATGGAGTTGCATTAAATCCCAATCCAAAAGAAGACAGTTCACGCCAGTTTCGGGAAGCATTTATTCGACTTCAGGTTTTGGGTTTACCGCTTACAAAATTAGATCCTCATCAACGTGAATATCAGTCCTTTGTAACCAGTCCCTCCAAAGCGAATGTTCGATTACATGGAGGCAACTATGTTAGTGAGACGACTAGGTCAGAATTTGCAAAGTTCATTGGGAAAGATTGCGAAATCCAAAGTTTGAAAAGAACCTCTACACATGAACCCAATCACTCTGAGGGTGAGGCAAAGCCCAACTTAAAAATCACCGAAAACGCAACTCCCTATCCAACCCCAAAAACATTGACGAAAAATCCAGTGAATAACAAAGAGCAAGACTCGTCTAACTACCATCCCATTCAGGATTTCTATCAGCATCAACAAGAGGTGCTCAAAACGCACCAACAGTATCTAGCCCAACAGATGGAATATGCTCGAGCTTTTTGGCAAGTACTTCAGCAATTTAGCCGTGATTCTGATGGTAAGTTGACTGATTTGCCCGCAGGCGTTCAACAAAATTTACAGTGGTTCCATCAGCACCAGCAAGAAACGCTTAAGATTCACGAACAATATCTAAAGGGACAAAGCGAACAAACACAAATAGCTCTGCAATGGGGTCTTAATACTGAAGGTAATGTTAGTCAAATGCCCAGAATTCCCTCATTAAGTACGGTTTCAACAAGTAGTCCAGTTCAGTCAGAGGTGCTACCGAAATTTAATCCCCCAACAGAATTCATTTCTGCACCAACTATAAACTTAAGCCCATCTCTACCCGTACCAAATTCCACAATATCTGCACCTCAGGGTGCACCTGAATTCAGTGCTTCATATTCTAAACCGATTAGCAGTTCTGTCTCCCAAACAACCATTGTCTCAAGCTCAGTTCAGATTGTTCTCCTTGAAATCGTTGCTGAAAAAACTGGCTATCCGACAGAAATGTTGGAGATAGATATGGACTTAGAAGCTGACCTAGGCATTGACTCCATCAAAAGAGTTGAAATCCTCGGTGCACTCCAAGAAAAACTTCCTGATCTGAAAGTCCAAGCTGATGAACTAGCCGAGCAAAGAACTCTGGGACAGATTTTAAATATTCTTCAACCTGAAGAAACCACACTGAACCCTTCCTTCTCAAATAACGAAAGCTCCCCTGATTCAGAAAATTCAACCCCAAATATTCAGGATATCCTCCTGAATATTGTCGCAGACAAGACTGGTTATCCAAATGATATGCTCGAATTGAACATGGATCTTGAGGCTGACCTCGGCATTGATTCCATCAAAAGAGTCGAAATCCTCGGTGCTCTGCAAGAAAACCTTCCTGATCTGCAAGTCCAAGCCGATGAATTAGCTGATCGTAGAACACTTGGTGAAATTCTTGAGACTTTTTCTGCGGATCCTCCAAAAAAAAAAATCTGAATTCTGAGGCATCCCAACCCGAACTTGCTTGGGCAGTCCTCACTCCGATACCTCCTCCGCATCAAATCTCCAGACAAATTGGTTCTATCTTAGTGGTGCATAATGATGCTGACCATCTAAGTGCAATCAAAGAACTATGGGAATCAAACGGCTTTGAGATTGATTCTCTTTCCATGAAGCAAATTAAGTGGAGTCCACATGAAGATGCGATGAGTCTGAGAGAAGAAATCAACAAAATTCTTTTGGGCAACCAGCTATTCCAAGGTGTTATTTGGTTACATCCCAGGAAAATTGAATCTAAAGAAGAATTGGATACTGATGGGGATGTCTGGCTTCAACATGCTTTGATTTTTTCTGGTGCCATAAAGAGTAGGTTAGCTTCAGACAGCGCTATCTTATACGTAGCTCAAGGATCTGGAAAGCTTGGTTCCTCTGAAAATGGATCATTCCAAGTTGCTCAAAGCCTTTCTGCTTTGGCAAAAACAGTTCAGGCTGAATGGGTCGCCACTCATGGGCGTTATATTGATTTACATAGAGATTTTGAATCAGCAAAGTTTGCTGATTTAGTATGGCAGGAATGGAATGACCCAAATCTGAGTCGAAACCAAGTTGGGTGGGATCAAAATCTCCAAAGATGGGAATTTGAAAGAGTTCTTCATGTCCCTCAGTTAACTCAACAAGAACTACCTCTTTCATCCAGAGTTTGGCTTGTTAGTGGCGGTGCCAAAGGAGTCACCTCAGATTGCCTGCTCGCACTTGCCAAACAAAGTCCAGACACTTTCATTTTACTCGGAAGGACAGCACTTGCAGAGGAACCAGCCTGGGCTTCTGAAGTCCCTGACAAAGATTTAAAAGAAGCTGTCTTGAAGAAAATCACAAATAAAAGAGAGAAGACAAACCCCAAGTTGATTAATCAGATGATCAAGCAGGTTCAAGCAAGCCGTGAAATCATCCGAACGATCCAAAAGCTCAAGGAATTGGGGGCAACTCCTATTTATGTTCAAGCAAACATCTCCGATCAGAGTGGATTGGGAGATACCATTAAGCCAATCACCGAGCAACATGGAGAGATCACTGGTCTGATTCATGGAGCAGGTGTTCTTGCTGATCGGAAGCTTGAACAAAAATTGATTAAGGATTTTGATCTAGTTTATGGCACAAAGATCAACGGATTCCGTAATCTTTGGAAAGTGCTAGATTCTTCAAAACTTAGCCATGTCTTGTTATTTTCTTCAGGAGCAGGTTTTTTTGGAAATCCAGGGCAGTCGGATTACGCAATTGCCAATGAAACGATAAATCAAATAGCTTGGGATCTACACAAAAACCATCCACACGTTAAGGTCGTCAGTTACAATTGGGGTCCTTGGGATGGAGGAATGGTGGATGAGAATTTGAAAAAACTTTTTCAGCAGAGAGGGGTTCAAGTCATCCCGAGAGGAGAAGGCGCAAAGATCTTTGCAGAAACAGCTTTAAGCAATAATCAACTTCCTTCACCAGTTTTAGTCGTTGGCAACGATATTCGGGGAAAAGATTTACCCATTTCCCCAAAAAATTGGGAAGAGTCGATTACTCTAAAACTCGTAGACAACACTCTTTTCACAGAACACTCGATTGGAGGGGTTCCTGTTCTGCCAGCGACCTACGCACTTGCTTTGCTTCTCCGATCGTCAGAGGATCACTATCAAGGTTACAAAGTCGAAAAATTTCAAAATTTTAAAGTTCTTCAGGGACTCCGCTTTGATGAACAGATCTCGAATTGTTTTACGATTAAGAGCAGTTTTGTAAGTGAATCTAATGAAACGATTCAAATTAGTGTTGCTTTACAAAGCTCAGAGAAGAAGAAATCACTCCCTAAACAACACTATCATGTCGAGGTTGTCCTCGCTGCTTCTGCCCCTCAACCAACCGGACAAATTGTTGCCCATCCTTGGGAGCCATCACTATTTGAAGCTTATGAAAACGGCACCCTCTTTCATGAAAACTACTTCAAAGTGCTCTCAACTTCGTCAAACGCAAAGAACGGGATTAGTTCTTTTGATGTGAATCTGCCTCAAGTCCCAACTGAGAAAATTAAGAATTGGGTTGAAAATCAATTTGCTCCACTTTTGCTGGATGCAGGGCTGCAGGCGATGCTAGTCAAAGGGCGTGAAATGACGAACTTACCGAGCCTACCATTGTCCATTGAAAGCGGCTCATTTCTCGCTCCTCTCCGAAGTTCTAAATACAGAATCAAAATTGAGGATGAAAAACTGTCAGGGACCTCTCAACTGCTTGCCAACTTGGTTTTCTTGGATGAATCAAATAATTGTGTGCTTCGCTTCGAAGGAGTTGCAGTAACCTTCAGTAAAAAATTAAAACCTTTGTTTCAGAACAAATCCAAGGGATGAGACGACTTGTTATTGCAAGTGCCTGCTTCTTAGTCGTGACGGGTCTTGTTTTGACTTGGCAGGACAGCCTTCCCATTGATGAAGAAGATCTCTTTATTTCACTATTGCATATCTGGGTTGGTTTCTTCTTCATTGTGATTTTCCCCATGTATGCCATTGATCATCTCAGTACTCATAGAAGTCGGCTTGTAAAATTTTCTTGGACCATGCTATCCGGCTCTTTGCAACTGATCTCCGGAATCGGTCTGGTGATTAGCGGCCTTGTTCTACTTCTTTGGGGCAACGAACTGAAAATTCCTGTAACTGTCCATTATTTGCTCACCTTTACCTTAATCGCAGGGCTAATCGCTCATTGGCGAATCCCAAAAAACAAATAAATTTGCCAACCATTCCTCTGGCTCAAATTCAAATCATCTCATGACCTCTCCAATCGCTATTACTGGCTTTGCGTGCCTCTTTCCTGATGGAGATTCACTAGAGTCTTTTGCTAATTTTCTCAATGAAGAACGACCATCCTGGAGGGAAGCAACTGACGAAGATTTTTCTCTGCCAACTCAGCAGTTTTTTGCATCAACAAGAGGAACACTCCACAGAATTTATTGTCTGCAGGGTGGGTACATTGATGAACAGAAGGTCGTTAAACCAGCAGGCTGGGCAGAGGAAGATTGGAGAAATCTTGACCCGTCCTATCGATGGCCCCTGCAAGTTGCTAGACAGGCTCTTTCTCAAGGGGGTATAGAGGCAGAGAAAGCCAAACACCCTCGAGGAGGCCTCATCCTTGGGAATCTCTCGTTTCCGACGCGAACATCAAATCAAACTACGATGGATTTCTATAAGGAGTTCTGGGAAAGAGAGCTGCGCGAAGCTTGTGGTGCTAAAAGTTTTGAATTGCCTCAATTTTCGAAATCAAGCTCAACAGAAGGGAATCAACATCTGTCAACAGCAAGTGGTCCTGCTAAATTTCTGAAAAGAGAACTTGGCCTTGGGGAATGCACGTTTTCAATTGATGCAGCTTGTGCTTCTTCTTTATATGCCATTCGGCTGGGTTGCTTGGCCCTCCGAAATGGGGATGTTGACTGGATTCTTGCTGGAGCAGTAAGCGCTGCAGATCCTTTTTTCATTCACTCAGGATTCTCACTGCTACAAGCATATCCGGAAAACAATGAGACCAGCGCTCCACTCGATAAAAACTCCCAGGGTCTTTATGCGAGTGAAGGGGTCGGGATGGTCTTACTTCGCAGATTTGAAGATGCAAAAAATCAGTCCCCACACATCTTAGGTGTTATTCGAGGGAGTGGATGGTCCAATGATGGTAAAGGTAAATTTGTACTAAGCCCTAACCCTGTTGGCCAAAAAAGGGCCTATGAGCGAGCCTATGAGGAAGCCGCCCTTAATCCCAGTGAAGTCAATTATCTTGAATGCCATGCCACAGGAACCCCCTTGGGGGATCGTGTTGAAGCACAGTCAATCTCAGATTTCTACAGTGAAAAAACACCCCTGTTGGGCTCCGTTAAATCCAATGTTGGGCACATGCTCACTGCAGCTGGAATGAGCAGCATTGGTAAAATTCTTGGTGCTTTTGAAACCCAATCAATTCCTGCTTCGATCCGCATTGAAAACCCTCAACTGCCTGAAGGCAAAATCGTAAGATCACCCTCTAAGTGGCTAAAGTCAGAAAATCCGCGCATTGGAGCAATCAATTCCTTTGGTTTTGGGGGAACGAATGCACACCTGATTCTTCAGGACCAGATTCATGAGTCATCAAATGACTCGATCCAAAATCAAAAATTATCCATTCATGTAACTGGATTTGAAGCTTGTTTTGGAGGTTGTTCAGATCGCCTTCAAATGGCTGAGGTGCTACAGCAGCGTGAAACCCAGATTAGCCCCTTGCCCCCTACAAGGTGGCGAGGAATGGAGACTTCTTCAGTCCAAAAAGCTGCATTCTTGGAGTCATTTGATATTGATTTAAGAGAACTAAAACTGCCTCCTCATGAAAAAGAACAACTTATCCCTCAGCAGCTTTTGGCGATTCATTTGGCTGAGAAAGCGATCCAGGACGCAGGATTGGAATGCGGCAGTAAAGTAGCGGTCTTGATCGCCATGGAAACTGATGCTGAACTTCACCAGTTCCGGGGAAGACTTCAGTTAGAAGCTCAATTACGTCAGGCTTTTGGCGAATTAGTTGATAATGAAAACTCACAAAATCAATTAAACCTATTGCTTGAAATCATTCGTCAGTCGTGGCCTCAACCAGAAACCGTAAACAGCTTTACAAGTACCATTGGCAACCTGATAGCTTCAAGAATAGCTGCAATTCATGATTTTCATGGGCCCGCTTTTACTGTTTCTATGGGTGAAGATTCTATTGAGAAATGCCTACAAATCACCAAATGGCTTTTTTCCGAGGAAGATCTCGATGGTCTTGTTTTGGTTGCTGTGGACCTTCAGGCAAATTTGGAAAGGATGCTTTCCACTAAAGAGGATTGTATTTTGGGGGAGGGTGGGGGAGCCATAGTTCTTCAAAACCTAGATTCCAGAAATGCCACTAAAATCTATCAGGCCCTAGATGGCCTAGAATTAGAAAGTGAACTAGTTGAGGAACTATTCGGGCATTGTGGGGCAGCAAATGGAATGCTGAGATTGATTGGCGGCCTTCTAAGTCAAGCAGACAACCTCCAAAAAAATCCATTATCAGGGACAAAATCCAATTCTAATCAACAACTTATTCGAAAGGTAGTTCTGGGGTCTGATAGAATTCAAGACAAGTTTAAGCTCCTGCTTCAGCAAGAACCAGCATTGCAAAATTGGTTGCGTCTGATCGAACATAAACTGTTTGACCCTGAAATCTCATCAAAGCCAACTTTACCTTCAGGCTTTCATCTATATAGCCCACAAAGCCACCATCAAGCACACCGAACTTTCCTCAACTTCAGAGAAACTGCTTTTAGAGGAATGGTTCAAAATCTTCTACAATCAATTCGTCCAGTTGAATTAACCCAAATTTCACCAATTCAAGAAAACACACCTTCACCAGAATTTCTAATCATTGGCAAGGAAGCGAATCAAAGTTCCGCTCCTAAAACGTTGGGGACGATCACAGGGAATACTTTTAAAACTGACAACACTGGGAAAAAAGTAGTTTTTGATCATCAAGACTTACTTGAGTTTGCTGGGGGAAGAATTGCTGAAGTATTCGGTCAGGACTACGCAATCATAGACAGCTATGAACGCTGTGTTCGGTTGCCTTTGGATCCCTATCTGCTCGTTACAAGAGTTACAGAACTGGAAGCAGAGCCTCACCAATTCAAACCCTGCTGCATCACTACTGAATATGACATCCCCACACAGGCATGGTTTGCTACCGATGAGCGCATTCCTTGGGCTGTAGCGATTGAGTCTGGTCAGTGTGACTTAATGCTGATCAGCTATCTTGGAATTGATTTTCAAAATAGAGGAAACCGAGTCTATCGCCTGCTCGATTGTACAATGACATTCATGGCTGCCCTCCCAAGGGGCGGCCAAACATTAAGGTATGAAATTCACATAGACTCCTTTGCGAAACATGGCGAAAGCCTACTATTTTTCTTCCATTACGAGTGCTTCGTTGGTGCTCAGATGGTGCTCAGAATGGATGGTGGATGTGCAGGGTTCTTTACTAAAGAAGAGCTCGATCAGGGCAAGGGGGTGATTCATACTGAGAATGAAATTCAGGCTCGTCAACAGATTCAGCAGACTAATTTCACTCCTCTACTTCACTGTAATCAGACAGCTTTTGAACGAGAGGAATTATTGCACTTGGTTCAAGGTCATCCATCAAAATGCTTTGGTGGAGAGTATGATCAGAACCAAAAAAATTCTTCCCTGAGGATGGCACCAGAACAACTACTAATGAATGATCGCATTTTGAATGTGGATCGCAAAGGTGGCGCTTGGGGATTGGGGATTGTGGAATCAGAGAAGCAACTTCGTCCAGACGACTGGTACTTTACTTGCCACTTCTACAAGGATCCTGTTATGGCCGGTTCGCTGATCGCAGAAGGCTGCGTTCAATTGCTTCAATTCTACATGCTTTACCTAGGACTTCAGACTCTTACTGAGGACGCTAGCTTTGAACCGATCCTCAACCTTCCACAAATTGTGCGCTGTAGGGGCCAAGTCATTCCCTCCGATTCTTTGATGACCTATCGACTTGAAGTCAAAGAAATTGGTCTGTATCCAGAACCTTTTATGATCGCCAACATTGATGTGCTTGTTGAAGATCGAATTGTTGTTGACTTTAGAGATGTTGGGGTGCGTTTAGTTGAGAAGAAATCTGACGTGATCAACTTTTCAATTGTGGCTAAACCAGACAATAAGGCAAAACCTGCTTACGATGAAGTGGCTATTCAGAATTTTGCTGATGGCTCAGTCGCCAAATGTTTTGGAGCACATTACGCCCCCTTTGATGCGAGACCTTTTGTTCAGCGCAATCCCTGCTTAGATCTCAAGCTACTCACCAGGGTTCAGGAAGTATCAGGAGAACCAAGGAACTTTTCAAAGCCAGCAAGTTTGATTGCTGAATACGATATGAACGAAATGAACTGGTATTTCTCCGATGAGACCAGCATCGCACCCTTACCAGCAAGCATATTATTGGAAATAGCCCTCCAACCCTGTGGTTTCCTGGGAGCTTGGATGGGAAGCATTTTTGAATTTTCAGATGACGATCTTCACTTCAGATTAGTGGAGGGACACGCAAAGTTATTGGAACGCCCAGAACTGAGAGACCGAAAGATTCTGACAAAAGCTCAACTTGACCGAATGACGCGCTTTGATGGGCAGGTTATTGAACATTTCACTTACCAATTGAGTACTGATCTCTCACCAGATCATCCATTTCTCGAGGGGGTTGCTCTTTTTGGATATTTTCCAGAGTGGGCCCTTGAACGACAGCGTCAAAGATATCCAGATCCTGATTGGCAAGCTTCACCCGAACTACCCTGGTTGGATTGTCCTCAACTAGGCCATCTATATTTACTTCATCAAGTCCAACTTGATCCCAAGGGGGGTGAACGAAGACTAGGAAGAGTGGTTGGGCGCAGACTTGTTGCAGACATGGATTGGTATTATCCCTGCCACTTTCACAACGATCCAGTCATGCCAGGATCTTTGGGGATTGAGGCTGCGCTGCAAGCGTTGAGAGCATTGGCCGAAGGGACTCCTCATCGATCCAAGTCTCAAAAAGTAGAATGGCCTATAGATTCAGAATGGAAGTGGGAATTCAGAGGCGAAGTGCGGCCGGGAACGAATGAGCTAACCGTACTGGTCGAAGTTCTTGAGAAGAAGGAGTTAGGTCAGCAGACAGAGTGGATCGCTGAAGCTATTGTAGCCCGTGAAGGCAAGCGAATTTACCGCTTACCAAGCATTTCTCTGCTTGTTTGAATCTTAGCTTCCAGTATCAATTGGGAGATCATGTCTTCCACCCCATTCAGTCCAGGAACCATCATAGATTTTGACATTATCATGGCCTGTCAGATGTAAACCCAAAGCCAAGATACAAGCGGTGACTCCTGAACCACAGGAACAGACAATCTCCTTGTTCTGAAAAATTTCAGATTTTTGAAAAAGCTCTTTTAGATTTTCCTCTGAAATCATCATCCGGTAAGGACCCTCCAGCAAATCCATAAATGGCAGATTTCTCGAATGAGGAATATGTCCACTTCTTAGCCCAGGTCTGGGTTCTTGAACTTCACCAGCAAATCTCTCTGCTGGACGGGCATCAAGAATTATAGCCTCCTCATTCTGAGATGTTAGCTGTGTCGCTTCCCAGTCAATGACAAGTCCAGATTCTAAAACAGCTTCAAATTTTACAGGATCAACTTTTGACGAACCCTTAGCCAATTCTCGCCCTTCTGATTTCCATTTTGGGAGGCCCCCATTGAGCAGGGAAACCTTATGATGACCAAAAGTTCTGAACATCCACCAAATTCGAGCTGCAGAAAACAATCCGGTAGAATCATACACTACAACCCAACTCTCATTATCAACTCCCAGTTCACCTATCTTGGTTGAAAAATATTCTTCGGTTGGAAAGGTATGCGGCAATTCACTATCCTGATCAGATAATTCATCCAAATCCAGAAATACTGCCCCGGGAATATGCTCTTTTTCAAACTCTTGGCGACCGTCTCTGTTGGCCTTTGGAAGATGCCAACTACCGTCAATAATTTTCAAATTTGGATCACCTAAGTGATTTGCCAATTCAGCAGATTCAATGAGTGAGTTAAGTTGGAAGGGCATCTAATTTTCTCATTTCAGTTCAAAACACGCTTGGGATGATTTCTTTCTATCATGCCGAGCATTTCATCCAAAATCTCATCATCCATTTGAAGAAGCAGCCGATTCAGTTTGTCTAAACGCTTCGCTGGAATCTGGGATAAAACGATACAACCATTTTTTCGGTCAATTTTTTGTTGCCAAGATTTCTCAGAACTTTTTTGAAGGGCGCCTTGGTTTCTCAATTTAGTTTGTTCCCTGAAGATTCTCAGCGAGAGTTCCAAGTCCTCCCGAGAAATGCTGTCCAGCTGTTCCAAGAGTTCGCTCTGCTTTTGATGAGCTCTGAGTGGATTTATGGGATCTTTCAAATAGGCAATCCGACGTAGCGAATAGAGCATCCCACGGACATCCATTTCCAGCAAGCCTGCTGAACCATGAGTTTGGATCATCTCAATAATTTTTGCATCGCTGAGAGCAGTTTTCCGATCTTGGACTTGTATAACTTCCTCAATATATAGAGCCAAATCCCTTTGGTGTTTCTCCTCCAATTCACCGAAGTGCTCTGTATAAATTTTGTAGATATTGAAGAGTACTTGCCTCTTATCCTGTTGCATCCGGTGTTCACGTGCCTCAATACTTCTTACCAATTCAATCGTTTCAAATTCCAACCTCTTGAGAGGATTAAACTGAAGGACTTCTTGACCGTCATTATCTGAGGTCATTTGATGTTGGCTGCGCCTTGAAGCATTGCGCTGATATTGTGAGCGAGTAGTCATGTAAACTCCGGAAATAGGGCCTGCACCAAAACCTGCAGACGATTCTTCAATTCAGCACTTCGAACAGGCTCGTGACTATCTATAAACCCCATCACCTCAGCACGTTTTGGAATCCACAGTGGCTGATGGTCGTCATGAAAAATCAACATATTGCGATAATGATCCACAAGATATTCAAGAGCGTAGTGGCAAGACTTCAGACGAGTATCAAAGAGGTTTGGAAGCAGATAAACCTTCTTAAGTTCTGGGTTCAGATATTTTCGAGCTGTCCGTATTCGCTCTAGCTGGATGGGTAGGGTCTCTACGGCAAACATCTCAGTCTGTACCGGGATTACGATCACATCACAAATGGACAAACTCCAATTGGTTAGCAGTGACAGTTCACCAGGCGTATCGCAAACAAGGTACTCCGTCCTAAGTTCTCTGAGCAGCATTCTGAACAAGTTTTCATGGCCAGGTTGATCGCGGAAAGCTGTTTTGGCTTGTTCGTAATTCGGTGTTGCGGCCAACAGTTTTAGAGAAGTTTCAGGCAACTCCAACAGCGCATTTTGTGGTGAGATGAACTCTTGAAGAAGATTGTAAAGATTCTTAGTTTGCAGTTCTTCGAGGATCAGAGGGTAATCTGCATCCGTGAGCCGATTCAGGAACCATTGGGTAGAGTTTCCCTGAGGATCATTGTCAAGAAAGATAACTTCCCTACCAATTTGTGCTAATTGCTCTGCTACCAAAAGGCTCAAGGTCGATTTACCGACACCACCCTTTTGATTTTGAAAAGCCACCGCTTGCATGCTGCCTTCCTGGCCAGTTTTGGAGAATAACCCGTTGCTGCTGCAATACTCCACAAGCACAGGTTGTGCAAATAATGTGAGGTAAGTTACTGAGGGGATTTAGTATTATTTCAGGATTGCAAGAGGAGCAAGAGAAGGGACAGGCCCAAAGAGATTGGGCTCAGGGCATGATAAAAAGAAAAATCACTCTAGATTGAGACCAGCCTCCTTGGCTTTCTTGATAAGGAAGGGGATACCCACATTCAAAATATCTTCAGGACTATCGGTAACTGGACGCCAAAGAGCTAGACCTCCTGCGATGTCATCATCAACATAAATGAAGCTCTCCAAGGTCATAGTCCCCTGAAAATTTACTGCTTTCAGACCAAAAAAGGTGTCTTCCCAGTTTAAGCAACCTCTTCCTGGCACACCACGATTTGACTCTGAAAGATGAATGTACTCCAGTTGGCTTCCACAGTCTTGACAGCCTTGAGACATATTCACTTCTTCAATGTTCATATGATATGTGTCCAGATGAACGAAAGTATTCTCAGCTCCAATTCTGTCAAGCGCTTGAATCGTTTGCTTTCCAGTATTTAAAAGATGTGTTTCATAGCGGTTACAAGGTTCCAATCCCAATCTTAGGTCCAAAGATTTTGCAGTACTGGCAGCATGTAAAAGCATCATGCACATCGCATCGTACTCAGCATCTGTCCTTGGGGCACCTGAAGTTTTTCCGATCGAACCAAAAGTCACTCCAGAAAGAATTTTTGAACCCGCTTCAGCAGCAACCTGAAGAGCATGGTCCAAAAAATCTGTGCATGCTTTCAAGTCTTTAGTCGGATCCAGGTGATGAGGGAGACCTAGAGAACAAGTAACACCCAGACCGTGCTTTTGGAAGGCCTGCCTGGTTCCCTTCGAATCAAATTCAGCTGGTCGCAATAGTGGCAGCTCGACAACGCTAATTCCCAATTCCTTAAGAGGTGGCAGCAACTTGTCAGCTTGATTCGCTTCCCATCCTGGAGTGAAGCAGAATGCATGTATTCCCAACTTCGCCATTTAAATCCTTTTCAGTTATCCGTGAGCACCCACAATAAAGGAAACCACCTCATTCATATCAGTGGCTTCCCTTTGAAGATCCGCAATCACACTACCTCTTCTCAGAACTACAATTCGCTGGCACGCTGCAAAAATATCATTCAAGCGATGGCTGATTAAGATCACCGCTATTCCAGCATCTCTCATCTGCTCAATCAGCTTCAGAACTCCTTCTACCTCACGAACAGCGAGAGCTGCTGTTGGCTCATCCATAATCACCAACTTCGGATCAAAGGTCAGAGCCCTCGCAATTGCTACGGTTTGCTGCTGGCCTCCTGACAATCTTCCAACAGGGACATGGATTGAGGGTATCCGAGCACCCAGCCGATCAATCATCTTGAGGGCTTCCGCATCAATCTTTTCTTTATCTACAAATCCCGGAAGAAAACCCCAGAGACGTTTAGTGGGTTCTCTACCCAGAAATATGTTGTTTGCTATATCTTGTTGGGGAGCAAGTGCCAGGTCTTGATAAATCATCTCAATACCACGAGCCCTTCTTTCACCAGGAGGAAGGGTGGTCACATCCTGATTTTGAAAACCAATCTTTCCTTCATCTAGGGAATAAACCCCTGTGATGGACTTCATCAACGTAGACTTTCCTGCGCCATTATCGCCAACCAGACCAACAACTTCCGATGGGTTTATTTCTAGGTCAATTCCTCTTAAAACCTCAATGGATCCAAAAGATTTATTTAGTCCTTTCAAGCTTAACAATGCCATCAGAACCTCTTCCTATCACGGACTTGATCAAGCCATACTGCAGCAATCAGAACCACGCCGATTGCCATTTGCTGGTAGTATGCTTGGACGGCGAGCAAATTCAGACCGTTTTGGAGAACACCCATGATCAAGGCACCAATCATGGTTCCCAAAATCGAACCTCTCCCTCCAAAGAGATTTGTTCCTCCGATGATTGCAGCCGTGATAGCAAGCAACTCATAGTTGAGACCTGCCGTTGGATCCCCAGTATTGACACGAGCTGTAAAAATCAGCCCAGCGATACCAGCCATCAACCCAGAAAGCATGTAGAGCAACATCCTTTGTCGATTGATGTCAATTCCTGTGGCCTTAGCGGCCGCTTCATTGTCACCAAGCGCAAGTGTGTGGTGGCCAAATCGGGTATGCGCAAGGATGTAGTGAGAGATAACTGCAACTAATACCAGAATATAAACTGGTGTAGGAACTCCAAGTGGTCTTGCTTGTCCAAGAAAAAGAATTTCATTTGGCAAACCGTAAATCCCACGGCCTGCTGAAATAATTAAAGCAAGACCCCGAGCAATCCCCAACATCCCAAGAGTCACAATAAAGGCAGGGACCATTCCTCTAGTGACGATGAAGCCGTTGACAGCTCCCGCCAATGTCCCCGCAACTAACGAACCAATGATGGCGAAATACCAAGGCCATTCCAGAGTTACCACCAATGCGGCTCCTACCACAGAAGAAAGCCCCAAAACAGATCCAAGCGAAAGGTCAAGCCCTGCAGAACTGATCACAAACGTAGCGCCGATTGCAAGTACCCCAAATGTTGCTGTGGCTAATATGATATTGAATAGATTGTTAACGGAGAGAAAAACTGGAGAAAGTAGTGCCATTCCTGCAGAAAGCACTACTAGGACGATGAGAGATTCTAGACGTATGTGCAATCGGGAGAGCAAACCAAGTTCCTTAAGAAATTCTGAGAAAACGGGCCTCTCAGCCCGCTCATAGAAAAGATTACTTAACGTACTTGAGCATCGGCTCAGTACCTTTGTCGATAATATCCTTTGTAAGAACCATGGTGGGGACGTAAATCCAGTCTTGATCAACCTTGGTTCCCTTCTTCATCGCAGCAACTTTTTCCACAGCTTGCTTACCAACCAAGTAGGGTAACTGGGCAACAGAGGCATTCAGACGCCCTGATTTGATTGATTTGACTGCATCAGAATTTCCATCAACTCCAATAACAGTCACCTGACTCTGCTTACCAGCCGCAAATACAGTTTCCACAGCACCAAGTGCCATTCCATCATTTGCAGCAAAGATCGCGACAAGACCTGGATTGGCAGTTAATGTGTCATTTGTGATGTTGGCAGCCTTGCCTCGATCCCAATCACCTGGAAGTGATGCAACCACTTTGAGACCAGGAGCTAACTGAGCTAAGCGATCTGAAAAGCCACGAGCTCTTTTTTGACCAGTAATGTTCCCTGAAAGCCCCTCGATTACCAAAACTGGCCCCTTTGCATTCTTGCCAAGCTTGTTGACTAAATATTCAGCGCCTTGTGCTCCTGCAGCGACGTTGTCAGAGCCAATCGAAAAAGAAATATCTACTCCTGCATCTGCAGCAATTTTATGATCAAGATTTCCATCAAGATCGACTACAGGAATGCCCATTTCATTTGCTCGCTTCAAGCAAGGCAATAGAATAGTGGAGTTGATAGCTGCTGTAATCATCGCATCGGGTTTGCGTTCCAACATCGTGTTGCAGACATTCAATTGAGGCTCTGCAGCCTGGTCACTCTCAACAGCTTGAAGGTAATATTCGACCCCTGCTTCTTGTGCCCCCTCTCGGACACCCAATTCCATTGCACCCCAGAACGGATTCGAGAGTGTCTTCATCAGGACACCATAAGTTTCCGCCTGAACCGGCATTGCGAGTAGGCTTCCAAGTGCCAACGCTATTGCAAATCGTTTGATCATCTTCTGCTCCCAAGCCAGGGTTGATAATTATCTCTGAGAAATTTCAATATAACTGATGGACTCCTCAGATTGGAAGAACCGGTTGGTGAGTTGACTACAATCTCAGGTAACAATCAATACCTGACATATTAGTCTTATTAACACCACTGAGATTTAATTCAAGAACAACTATTTCTTAACGACAAAATTAAATAACCGAAACCACATAAATCATAAAAAATAAACAAAGGGGGGGAAATGAAGATCTTATTTGACCCTCGGCCCCGTACTACAGATGAAATATTCTGTGAAGCGGATCGAAGAAAAACTTTTGCAAAACACGAGATTTTTGAAGTTAATCCTATGCAGGCAGACTCTCAGTATGCTGAATGGTTGCCTCAAATGGATGTGATCATCAGCCAACAAGCTCTGGATTCATCACGTCTTGCTGCAGCAACAAAGCTGAAGGCCGTCTTTAATGTTGAAACGAATTTCTTACCGAATGTGGACTATACATATTGTGCTTCCAGGTCGATTCATGTTTTGACTCCAAGTTCTGTCTTTGCACTGGCAGTTGGTGAAATTGGACTAGCCATGGCTCTATCTTTGGCAAGAAATGTTCACCAGGCACACACTGATTTTCAAAATGGGTTGGAGAAATACGGGTTGGAGGGGAATCAGGACGCAGAGTTGCTGACAGGCGCAACTGTTGGGATTCTTGGGTATGGGGATTTGGGACGGGCTGTGAAAGGGGTATTGCAGGGATTTCAGAATCAAATCTTAGCTCACGATCCCTGGTTACCTTATGGACTTTTAGAGAGGAATGGAGTTCAGCAT
>JAQWOT010000232.1 GCA_029245725.1 SAR324 cluster bacterium
GTTTTTCAACTAGGTTGAGCCATGACGTATCTATTCCACACGCTTATTCACCAGACATATCCGAGCCCATCTGCGTGGTCGCAATCGCTCCTTTTGGGCTTCATTGGGAATCAGAAGAAGCAATTGTCTGTCTGGTTTTTCTGGTGATCAGTCCAAAAGATGATCCCGAAATCCACTTAAATATACTTGCTGAAATTGCTAGAATTGCATCAGATAATTCGATTGTACACGAACTGCTTCGGAGTGAGACGTCCCAAAGTTTCATGGAAAAGTTGCAGAAAGCCCGAACACTTCTCTCAGACTGAGATCAAACAATGACAGACTCTCCTCCGAAAACTTTTAGCAGAACAGATGGCCGCCAAACCTGGGAACCACGACCAATCATTATCCACCCTGGTTTCATTGAAAATGCCCATGGTTCCGTTCTAATTGAAACTGGCAAAACCCGAGTTATCTGCACAGCTTCGGTTGAAGAGGGGGTTCCTCCTTTTCTCCAGCGGAAGGATCAACTACCAAAGCATGGTTGGCTAACCGCAGAGTATGGGATGCTGCCTGGTTCAACAGGTCGACGAAAAAAAAGAGACTCTGGAGGAAAAATTGATGGGCGGACTCAGGAAATTCAACGTCTGATCGGCCGATCCTTACGTTCGGTAGTCGACCTTGAAGCTCTTGGAAACCATACATTGTGGGTAGATTGTGATGTGATTCAGGCCGATGGAGGAACTCGAACAACGGCGATCACAGGTGGGTTCGTAGCTTTGGCAATTGCCCTGGACAGGATGATAACCGAAAAAAGAATCGACTCATGTCCGATTCAACATCAACTCGCTGCAGTTAGTGTTGGCTTAAAGGAAGGTACCGCTCTAGTTGATCTGAAATATGATGAAGATAGTCAGGCTGATGTTGACTTGAATGTGGTTCAGACTTCAGAGGGTGAGCTAGTTGAGGTTCAAGGAACAGCTGAGCAAAAGCGTTTCCGCAGGGAGCAACTTGATGAGTTGTTGAAGCTTGCAGAGGAGGGCTTGAAATCTCATTTTCAAGTTCAGAGAAAGATTTTGGATGACCTCAAAAACACAAAATTCTGAATCCACCTTGATAGAGAAGACACATTCACTCAATCGAATGCGCAGTCCCTTGACTCGCGTCTATCAATAGCTTTCTTTTTGGTTGGGTGCCTTGGGTGTTTACTACCAAACTGCCCTCGCCATGCAAGTTATGTCGGGCACTGTCTAGAAAGGCCCGTACAACAATCTGTCCATCAAAGGCTTTATCTGAAACACGAGGAGGTCGAATTCGAGCTGGTACCCTTACAAAACCAGAACTATCCAAAGTGGTCCTGCTGGGAAGCCGCAAATTGTAGAAATCACTTTCAAGGTAGACTTTCCCTGCGGATCTTACGACTTTGCTACTTTTCAGATCAGCCAGTTGTAGAGTTAGCGTCATCTTTTGAGTAGTGAATTTGCTTAAATCCACAATTTCTGGTGTCAAGTTCATGAAGAGCTGAGTTTTCATGTCCTCAAGTTTGGTAGAAAGTTCATCGAGGTATTTGACTTCACTGAGTCTTTGACCGGGAAGCAACTCCATAGAAGAAACACCATTGTTTACGAGTAGTTTGCCTTCTGTCATTGAGATAGTAGTACCGGACCCGGGCTTCTCTTCCATTCTGAATACAGTGCCGTCAACCTTAATTTTTGCCTGGGGTGTCTGAATCGAAGCGATCTGTTGCCCTGGCAAGAAATTCGCTCGAAGACTCCCCGTATGAAGCTGGATTTCTATCTCGAAAGCACGATTTACTATGTTTGCTTCTAACGCCTTTTGAATACTGAGCCTAGTCTCTTCAAAAAGGCGAATTTTTGATCCGTTGCGAAAAAGAATCGTGACTCTCCCATCTTTGCCTGTCTCTAGGATATCTCCTTCCCCCAAAAAACTTCCGGATCGTGCAACCAACTTCCTGCCTGTTTGCTGGAGGGTCATTTGGACCAAACCATCCAACTCATGAATGGATGCCACGGGCACGCCTACTTGGGCTTTTAGAGGACTATTGAAAATAAAAATCAGGAGTCCAATAAACAGAGAAAAGCGATATTTAGTTAAACTTGGATTGTTCATAGATCAATGAATTGAATGGAGTTTTATCTTGCTGTTGAGGATGCAAGGTAAACACCTTCTCGATCAGAGAAGATCCCGTAGACGATACCAAGTTGTTCCCAGAAGCAGTGCGGGCATTCTAAACAACGGCCCACCAGGAAATGGCAGATGCGGTATTTGTGACATTACATCAAATCTCTCGGCAGTTCCGCTGATGACTTCGGCCATTAATTTTCCAGCTAATCCTGTTAGTGCTACTCCATGGCCCGAAAATCCATGGGCTAAAAACACATTTGGAGCCAACCTGCCAAAATTTGGCATTCGATTCATTGTGATTCCTACCAGCCCCCCCCAACCATATTCCAATTCAACATCAACTAAGGAAGGGAAGACTTTCAGCATTCTCTTTCTAAGATAGCTCCTGACGTTCACAGGAGGGATCATCGAATAGCTAACTCCCCCACCAAATAATAATCGCTGATCTGCAGACAGTCTGAAGTAGTCGAGAACAAAATTAATATCAGCAACCGCACTATTCTCTGGTAGCAGTTGCCTTGCTCTAGTTGATCCGAGTGGTTCAGTTGCTATCATATAGGTGCCAACTGGCATCAACCGCTGACTTAGTTTCTTACCCAATGATCCAAGGTAAGCATTCCCAGCCAAAACCAAGTAATTGGCTCTTACAGAAGCGTTTGGTAACGAGAGCGAAACTTCATCTTTTCCAGACCAATTTTGTACAGGTGATTCCTCGAAAAGATCGACTCCTATTTCCTGGGCGGCCTTCGCCAAACCCAGAGTGTATTTCAGTGGATGAAGGTGGCCACTTTGCTGGTCTTTCACTCCCGCAAGATATCTTGGTGAAGCAACCTGGTCCATCAAAGAATTGCCTTCCAACCACTCCAAATCGTAGTTGTAATGGTGCTTCAATTCATCTCTAAACTCGGCAAGTCCGGGGACTTGCCGAGTTTTGACAGCCGTGTGAACATGCCCCCACTGCCAATCGCAATCAATCTGGTGTTTTTCCACCAATTGATGGGTCAACCGAATCGCTTCCAGTGACAAATCCCAGAGCTTTTTTGCTTCAGACTCTCCAACCAATTTTCGCACTTTGGGCATCTCTGTACCGAAACCAAAGATGAATTGACCACCATTTCTACCGGATGCTCCGTGACCAATCTTCTGTGCTTCAAGTACGCAAACTTGAAAACCTCTCTCGGCAAGATGGATCGCAGAGGAAAGGCCCGTCACTCCTCCTCCGACAACACAGACATCATACCTGTACTCACCTTCCAATTTAGTAGTTGGAATCTCAGAACAGGCGCTAGCTTGGTAGTAATTTTCTTCCGTCATATTTCTGAGGAGAATCAGGTCAAGGGTGGCAGTTTTTCATGGAGCAAACTCAAAAGATTTTGAAAATCTTTTGGTTCTGCCACAGAAAATTCCATTATTTCTTGGGAGATTGGATGTTCAAAGCTCAACTCTGCAGCATGAAGTGCTTGCCGAGGAAAGGACTGCAAGGCCAAAATAACGCCATCAGGCATATGCTTTGTCTTTCCTAATTGCCCATAAACGGGATCACCAACTAGAGGATATCCTTGCGAACTGAAATGCACCCGTATTTGATGGGTTCGACCAGTCTCCAATTCACAAGAGATGTGGGTCAGACCATCCCATTTGGCTAACTGCATCCAATAAGTTGTAGCAGCCCGACCATTTTCTACGATCGCCATCATTTTTCGATCTCGGGGGTGCCTCCCGACTGGAGCTTCAATCGTCCCTTGAAGAGTAACAAGATTGCCCCAAACCAGTGCGCTGTAAAGACGGTGGATTGAATGTTTTCTGAATTGACGAGCTAGCCTCTGGTGGGCTTGATCATGTTTGGCAACTACCAGAATACCTGAGGTGTCCTTATCCAACCTGTGAACAATTCCAGGCCGCTGGACTCCCCCTATTCCGGATAGGTCTTTACAGTGATGTAAAAGTCTTTGAACCAGCGTACCCGTATAATTGCCAGGAGCTGGATGAACAACCAGGCCAGCTGGTTTGTTTAGAACGATCAGGTGCTCATCCTCAAAGAGAATCTCCAGAGGGGCATCTTCGGGCTCAAGTTCGGATGCCACAGGAGAGGGAAGCCAAACTTGCACTCTTTGGCCTTCACGTAGTTTACGTGAACGTGAAGATATCGGTAGATTATCTAGATGAACTCGATTTTGAGTCAATAGCCTCTGAGCTTCAGCCCTTGAGGTCAGTTCTGGCCACTCGGCGAGCCAGCGATCTAGTCGAGTTCCTTGAAATTCTGCAGGAACTTCCTTCTCCAGAAAGTTTCCGAAATCTTCTTTCCCTAGGTCATCTGCAGTAACCAAATCACGATTCCCCAACCGATTCCCAGAATTAGCGCAATGATTGAGCTTTTCCACCTTCGTGGAATTTTCTTTATACATGAAAACATCACAAAATTATTCACCAAGGGGCCCAAATATTTGGCTTTCTGTTAATACTCCATCAAGTCGTCTGTCGTGCGGCTCTTCAGGAATATGCTCCAAAAGTTGCCAATCGAATCCCACTCCAAGAGTTTTCGCCTCATTGAATTGATTCAGAAACCGGTCGTAATATCCTCTACCCTGGCCTAGCCTGGCCCCCTTCCGACTAAAGGCTAATCCAGGCACTAGCACCAGATCGATTTCTGAAAGGTCAGCTACATGGGCAGCACTATCCTGAATTTCTGGGATTCCCCAAGAGTTCTTCTTCAATAATTTGATATCCTCCAACCAGTGATGTGTGAGATGGGAAGGTCCAGCAACTTTCGGTACTTGCACCCGTCGCTTTGTTTTCAGAGCTTCTTGGACCAAGAAAAAAGTATTTGGTTCGGCATTCTGAGGCAAAAAGGTGTGAATCACTTTGGCTTCTTGCCACAACCTAGAATTCAACAAATGCCTAAAAATTCCTCTTGATGTAGCATCAATGGTGTTTAGATCCATCGCTTTGCGGCACTGGCGCATCCGTTTTCTTAGCTCATCTTTCTTGATCAACTCTTAAGTCATCCAAAGCATATTGTAGAATTAATCTGGTGCTGGGCACAATCCATTGGGTTCCAGATTTACCTTTGCGAATCTCTAAGGAACTCACCGCAGGGAGATCAAAGTCCAGACAAGTTGCGATTCGTTGCCCATCATGCCAAAATTCCTTTTCATCCATTGCATTTTGCCCTACTGGAAACAAACGAGTCAGAGGGCTCCAAAAAGCAGAGGCATCCCCAGCCTTTTCCTCCTTGCGCTTGACGATTATTAGCTGAATTTTCTTTACAAATTCATCAGCTTGGTACCATCGATCAAACTCCGCAAAAGTATCACTGCCGATAACCCAAAACCAGTTTTCTGGAATGTATTGCTCACACAGTTGTTGCCACGTTTCATATGAATAACTTAGTCCTGAGCGATTAACTTCAATGTTTAATAAGTGTAGTCGGGGATTTTTTGGCAGGGCAATCTCCAACAGTTGCCATCTGGTTTCTACTGGAATCATATCTTCTCTTGATTTAAACGGAGACTGAGCGACAGGAATTACTAAAATCTCTGGTTCACCCCCAATTTTAAGCAAATTTTTGATCAGCTCGATGTGTCCTTGATGTACTGGATTGAAACTCCCACCAAAAACGAGAATACTTCGTAGCGGTAGTTTTATGTAACAATCTGAATTATTGTCGGAGATTTCCATGAAGCAGGCACTCAAACTGGGTAGTTGGTTCAGTCTTTGGTTCTTTTTTTCTGGTCAACAAAACTTTGAGGTCTCAGATCTTGCTCCAAAAACACAACAAGTTGAGGTACCGCTTGAGTGGATTATTGGTGCAGGAGTATTCATTTTCTTGCTGATCATCATTCTGATCATTCAAATTCAGCTGAAGCGCAAATCCGAGGTGAAAATGCGCCAAAAGTATAACTTTGATCATGCTGAACGGCAGCTGAATTCGATGATCGGGTCCGGCCCTAATGCCTTTGAACTTCGGAAGCTGATAGAGACTGTGCTAGGAACTAAAGACCCAATCGAAATTATGAATTTTAGTAGATCCTTAGCTGCCTTTGATAAGCGCTCTGAAGAGTATCTTGAATTGGAGCACAACTCTGCTGAGGCCCAAAAAGCATTAACCCAAACACGGAAGTTATTGAATCTGAGCCTGAACAACTCTAACATCCCGTTCACAAGTTCAAAATTGCTTCCGATCGGTCAGGCTCTCCAATGTCAGGTGCAACTCGGTGAAAGGAAGCTCAAATTCGACTCCATCGTGCTTGCCCAAAGCGAATCAAAGCTACTGATCAAAACTCCTCAAGTGGGTGAGCGCCCAGTCGAGATCAAGGACGTGGCTGAAATAAGTTGCCAAATTGAACGCCACAAAGACGGAATTTATGAGTTTAGACTTCCGTTCCTAGCCCAAAAGCAAGGCAAACAAAATGTGTTGGTAATGCACCACTCCTCTGACATCAAGCTTATCAGCAAGGCAAACATTGACAAGGATACCCTGGAAGAAGAATGGTACATGGAGTAACATGATTGTTGAGCCTAAATTTGCACTCGAAGTGCATTCATTCAAACCGTTTCTAACTGATTTACATAATGAATCTACTAAACTTTACTGAATAAGAACATGAAACGACTCTCCCACATCTGGGTCCTCAGCCAAAAAAGAATACTTTTACTGATCTCACCATTGTTATGGTTCTGGCTGTGTGGTCAAAAGTCAGCATCCGGAAATTTCCAACTAACAGACTTGCAAGCGAACTATGACACACCTGCGGTCATCCCAACTAGCTTTTATGTCGGGGTTGGCTTTGCGATCTCTGCTGCAGTTGGTGGCTTCTTTGGGCTGCGCTTCTATCGTGCCAAGATGGAGGAACTAGAACAAATTCGGATCAAACGTGAACAGACGGACATGACTCTGCATACTCTCTACGAAAGTCTGAAGATGTCAGAGGATGAAGTAGAGTTGGTCCATCGGCTTGGGAATAAACGTGAGGCAGAAGAGATCCTCTCGATGATGCGCAGCAACAAACTTTTTGAGGAAGCTGTGGATGAACTGATCGAGAAGGGAAGCTTAGATGCAGAATTAATGGCTGCAATTCACGCTATGCGGACCAAGTTGCAATTCAATCTCACCAATAAAGATTGTGAAGTCATCAATACGAAGATGCTACTTCCCAACATGCGGGTGGAATGCTCAGTAACAGCTAAGGGCAGACAATTAGCTTTCATTTCCTTAATCAAAGAAGTTAGTGAACGTGGTGTTCGTATTGACCCTCCCATGATCAAGCGGCGGCCCGCAAATCTTTTGCAGTTTAAGGTCATCAAATGTCGTGTCCGGCGCCAGGGGGACGCTGATTATGAGTTCGCATTGAGAGTTGAAGAACAAAAAACAGAGACTCCGGGAATTGTCTGGTTGGGTCATAGTAGCGACATTCGGAAAATGGCGATACGTGAATCTGAGCGACTCGAACTCAATCAAGACACTCTTTTCAGAAGAGTGGAAGCTAGCGAATACGAACCAGAGATGCGCTCTGCACATGGATCTGCCAATGATTATAAGATCAAAGGCAAGATTATTGACATGAGCGCGGGAGGTATGAAACTATCGATTACACAGAAACTTGAAGATCCCTTGAAAAATGGAGAGATTCTTCTATTTCACCTCTCAGGCGCAAGCTTACTGGAAAATATGGCGGCAACTGTTCTGGCCACAATTCCAAGCGGTAAACAATTAAATGTCCACCTGCAATTTCGCGACAGCAACGCCCTGATGCGGATCAAACTTTTTCAATTCCTACATCGTTACAAGCAACAACAGGTGGCTGCCTAGAAAAGGATGGTGGAAGATCAATACCGAGACCTATTACGAAGGGTTCAACAAAAAGCTGAAAGTTATAGGGAACAGCAACAGCAGGCGGCTGAATTTCAAACTGAATTAGAGGCTGTTAAGGAAGTATATGGTCTGACAGATCAAGAATTGTCAGACATCCTAAAGGAAGTTGAATCTGAGGTTGAAGCAGAAAATAAATCAGCCTCCAAGCAACCACCTCTTCCCGATCGAAATCCACTTGCTCTCAATGTTGCTACACTTTGCCTATTGCTGGTGGGAATGATGCTCCTTTTTGTACAGCCGTTGATTGGTATTGTTTTTCTCGGAGGCGTCTTGGCTCTCCGTTGGATTAATTAAGTTAGATTGTATCCAGCATTACTGGAACTTGCCTAAGTTTGATTTGGAAAATCATCTCCTCGAATAGGAATTTCGAACACCCCTCTATATTGATTGTGATCAGAATTCGAATAAGGATATTTAGCGTCAATCCCTCGAATTGACTAATGTCCTAATAACCTCAGCGGTCTGTTCTGGCTGTTCCAGAGGAAACATGTGTCCTCCAATAAAAGCCGTTTGCTGAAAACCAGGTAGAGTCCTACGAAGTTCCTTGCGTTCGGATTGTTGAAGTACACCTTTATCACTCGCGAATACCAAATGGCCTTTTAGCCCTTTCCAGGACTTTGAAAAGTGTAATGGGATAGTTTGGAAAAGATGATATTCCAACTCTTTGGGAATACGTAGCCTTACACAGTCTGCTTGCTCAATGAAGCCATTTGAAACATAGTCAATCAATACCTGATCTGAAAACTTGTGAAAAAAACTGCGTTTTCGCAATTGATCAAAAGCTTCTTGATGAGAAGAAAAAGCTTCGCGGCGTCTAAGAGCAGTACGAGCTGGTGTAACCCAATCCATTTTCCCGAATTTCTTCAATAACCACAAAGAAGCACGCTTGCTAAATGCAAAGAGGGGTGGATCTAGTAAAATTATGTTTGTAAATGCTTCGGGCCTTTGTTCAGCAGCGTAAAGTAGAATTACGGCTCCCAATGAATGTCCTACACCCACACTTGGTTGATGAGAATTCATTTGCGTAAGGACTTGGTCAGCAATTGATTCCCAATCTTGGGGCAACCCTTTCTCAAACTGCCCTAAAGATTCAACAAAATGGACGTCAAAATCCTCAAAATTTTGAAATAATTGCCGATAAGAACTTCCAGGAAATCCATTAGCGTGTAGGAACTCAAGCTTTCGACGTGGCTGATCTGTCATCTGTAATCAACTGGTAAACGATCTATGAAAATTGGAATTCTTCAGTGCGATCACGTAAGATCTGAACTGCAGCCCAAGTTTGGTAATTATCCAGAGATGTTTGCAACCATGATTCATGCTCAAAATCCTCGGCATGAACTCCTGAACTTTGCGGCATGTAACGCTGAATTACCTGATCAGACTGATCTTTGTGAAGCCTATATATTGACTGGAAGTGCATCAAGCGTCTATGAAGATCTACAATGGATTAGGGATCTTGAAACCTTCGTGCGTAGTTTGCATCAACAAAAGGTTCCAACCGTGGGCATTTGTTTCGGCCATCAGCTACTAGCGCAGGCACTGGGTGGTGAAACTCTGAAAAGTCCAAAAGGTTGGGGCGTTGGGATAGCACACCATCGTGTAGTAGGAAACAAAGATTGGATGATTCCGAAAGTTGAGGAGGTGAAGGTCTTGGTGAGTCATCAGGATCAGGTCACCAAATTACCTCCACAAGCCCAAAGAATTCTCCAAAGCGAATTTTGTCCAAACGCGATGTTTCAGCATGGTGAACATGTCATTGGGTGTCAGGGTCATCCTGAGTTTACACATGAATATTCTCGTGCGCTGATGTTAATGCGCAAAGGGAAGGTACCCGAGACAGTGCTTCAAGCAGGTTTAGATTCACTCACAAAAAATACTGAAGTAGGACCTATACCTCTCTGGATCGAAAATTTCCTTAAATTACACCAAAAACCATAATTTTATCCTGTAGACAAATGAGCTCTTCAACTTCCAGCCCAATACCAAGTCGCATTACAACTTTGCTGGTCTATGGGCGAGCTCCCTTAGCACTTGCAGGCTTGATCTGTGGGATTCTTACCATGATCTTGCGCAATCCATCTCTTTATTTTTTGGGGATGGCTTGTCTTGTTATCGCTATGGTCTTTGATCTTGTCGATGGCTGGTTTGCGGCTCGATTTCAGCCCCATCACAAGCTTGCAGAGTTAGCAGAGCGGTTGATGGACAAGTTAGTCTACTCGCTTATTTTTCCCCTTGTTGCTTTTGGAATGATGTGGCGTTTTCACCATCTGCCCGAATCCAGTCCAAATCAGCACTTGGAACTGTTCCACGCTATGTTTGTGCTGTTGCTCGCCATCATTGTCCTGATGCGAGATCATTTTGCTCACTTTATGTTGGGATTCGCACAGACACACGGAGAAACACCTGGAATGCGTGAACTGAGTCGACTACGTACTATGGCGGCAACACCAGTGGGAGCTTTTCTGTATGGATACGCTTTCTACATTCCAGAAGCAGCAGAAGTCTTACCTAATTGGTTGAATCAAATTGGAGGACTTTCGCTGCAGACAATGATGGTTTTAGAAGTGTTTTTTCTGATCATCAATTTTGGATCAATTGCAAGCTACTGCCGTAAGTATGGTACATTTTGCTTAGATGACCTTTGCCTAGGAGATGTGAAGCTACGCCGGCAAATTCTCGCTACGCTACCAAACTCTCTGACCGTGATGAATGCCCTGATGGGACTTCTGGCCATCTGGTTTGCCCAGCAACAGGAAATGCATCAGGCTTATATCATTCTGGTGGGAGCTGCTTTCTTTGATAAGTTGGACGGAGCTCTAGCCCGAAAACTTGGACTGATTCAACCTCCAGATCCACAAAAGAAAAGAAACATCACCACTGGTGGTATTCTTGATGACATCTCTGATGGTGTTAGCTTTTGCCTCGCCCCTGCAATCATTTTCTATATTTTAATAGATCGGATTGATCATCCTAGTATTCAGATGCTTCCCTATGGTCTGATTGCAATTATTTATGCTGTTGCTGGAATTGCAAGATTGATTGCCTTTACTTTGGACACCACCCCGACTCCTGGCTTTTTTAAAGGCATCCCAACCCCAGGGGCAGCCCTGCTTGTAACGGCTCCGTTCATTATGCTTGAACAAGCCAGATTGAGTGAATCATCCAGTTTATTGATTTGGATATATCTCTGCTCAGGAATGATGGTTCTTTGCTCACTATTGATGAATTTCTACAAGATCCGATACATCCACGCTGGCCGCTATTTCAATCAAAATCCTTGGATGGGGAGAGCAACCGCACTAATTTTAGTTGTGTTTGCGTTCACAGATTTCTTCGGTTACGTTGCCTTGATCTACATGCTTGGTTACGCTATTTCTCCACTTCTTATCGGGAAAAATTCTCAAGAGATCAGCAATCAAGAATCGCATAATCCCGTCCATAATTAACGGTTTTCAGTTTTGAACAGCGAAAATCCAGACCGCCTTGTTGCTCCAGAAATTCAGGATGGTGAGTCACAGGACTTATCCCTACGGCCAACCCGCCTCAGTGAATATATTGGTCAATCGACAGTAAAAGAGAATCTGTGGGTTTTCATTCGTGCTGCTCGTAAGCGAGGTCAGGCACTGGATCACGTACTTCTAAGTGGTCCTCCAGGATTAGGCAAAACTACCTTGGCCAATATTTTTGCGAATGAGCTAGCGGTCCCGTTAAGGTCTTCCTCAGGTCCAGTTGTAGAAAGACAGGGCGATCTAGCAGCAATATTGACCAACTTGGAACCGGGATCTGTTCTATTTCTGGATGAAATTCATCGAATGAATCGAGTTGTCGAGGAAGTGCTTTATTCAGCAATGGAAGATTTTACTTTGGATATCCTCATTGGTGAGGGTCCTGCAGCTAGAACAGTAAAATTAGACTTACCTAGATTCACCCTCGTTGGAGCAACCACACGTGCTGGATTATTAAGTGCACCCCTGAGAGATCGATTTGGCATTCAATGCCGGCTTGAGTACTACACTCCTGAAGAACTGAAGCTGATCGTCATCAGAGCTGCAGCTTTGCTCGAAATTGAAATCGTTGAAGAAGCTGCGATGGAACTGGCCACCAGATCTCGAGGCACTCCAAGGATAGCAAACCGTATGTTACGACGATGTCGGGATTTTGCAGACCTAGAAACAGGAGGGATTATTACCCTACTGCTGGTCCAGAAGAGCTTGGCAAGGATGGGAATTGATGAACTCGGGTTGGACCAAATGGACTGTCACATCCTGCGCACTATCATTGAAAAATATGACGGTGGTCCTGTTGGTTTGAACACACTCTCTGCTGCAGTTTCCGAAGAACAGGACACCCTTGAGGAAGTCTATGAACCCTTTCTACTGATGCAGGGATTTCTTCAAAGAACACCTCGTGGCAGAATGGTAACCCGACAAGCCTATGAGCATCTTGGCATGAACATTCGATCAGAAGATCAACTTCCTCTTTTTTCCAACAGATGAACTGTTCTCTCTCTCAGTAATCCACCCTCTGAATATCTGCTCCGAGTCTACGTAAGCGTTCATCAATTCTCTCGTAGCCCCGATCAATTTGATGAACATTTTGGATGATACTCTCACCTTTGGCACAAAGTGCGGCAATCAAAAGCGCCATTCCAGCTCGAATATCTGGAGACGAGACAGGCATTCCTTGTAGTTTAGAGGGCCCTGAAACAACAGCACGATGAGGATCACAGAGAAGGATTTGAGCTCCCATGGAGATCAACTTGTCTACCCAGAAGAGTCTGCTTTCAAACATCTTTTCGAAAATCAGAACCGTTCCTTTACATTGCGTAGCCACGACAGTCATGATGCTTGTAAGGTCTGCGGGAAATCCTGGCCATGGGGCGTCATCAATCTTGGGAATGCCGGGGAATTCCTGATTGATTCTCAAAGACTGTTCTGCTGGAACCATTAAGTCATCACCTTCTATATTTGTAGACACCCCCAGTCTTTCAAACATCATCCTGATCATTTTCAACTGATCAACTCCCGCATTCCTGATCTTTAGCTCACTTCCTGTAACAGCAGCTAGACCGATGAATGAACCTACCTCCGTGTGGTCAGGCTGGATAGTATATTCAGCACCATGCAAGCGAACACATCCATCTATGGTCAATAAATTACTACCAATTCCTGTGATGTGTGCGCCCATCTTCAACAGGCAGCTGCATAAACCCTGAACGTGGGGTTCGCATGCAGCATTGTAAATTTTTGTTCTACCCCAAGCCATCACAGCAGCCATGATTGCGTTCTCTGTAGCCATTACACTGGCTTCATCTAAGTAAATTGAAGTTCCACAGAGTCGATCTGTTTGCATCACATACTCACCCTCTGAATCCAGCTCAATCTTTGCACCCAATTGTCGTAGAGCAAGAAGATGAGTTTGAACTGGGCGCATTCCAATCCGGTCACCACCAGGTGCAGGAAGGCGGATGCAACCATAGCGGGCGAGCATCGGCCCAGCTAACAGGAATGATCCCCGGATTTCACGGGCTGCATCCGTATCAGGATCACAATGAGTTAGTTGACGAGACTCAAAACGCAACGAATGAGGACCAATTTCTTCAATGATGACTCCTAAACTCTCAAGCAGGTCCATCATTGATCGAATATCGGCAATGTCTGGTACATTGTGCAGAATGACAGGTTCCTCTGTCAGTAAAACTGCTGCCAAGACAGGGAGAGCCTCGTTTTTATTTCCAGAAGGCGTTATCTCTCCTTGCAGTGGGTTCCCCCCCTGCACAATAAATTTCTCGTTAGATTTCATTTCGAATTCGTCATATCCCATGCTTCATCCCTGAAGAATTTAAACTCCTGTTGAAAACTGATTCAAACCTTCACTGCAAAGGAGACACCGGAGTCTTCTTTATTCAACAGGATTTTTTTCAGATGTTGATTGGATGATTGCTTTATTGAGACTAGAAATTGATAAGAATGATCAAGAATTAAGCACTACAAGTAATTTTTTTTGAATTGTATTTGTTTAAAAAGTTTCCAAGTCTGACCAGAAAAATCTGGAGTCCCTTTGACTTAGATGATAAAAATATTATTGTTTTCCAAAATTCTTACAATGGATGTCACCAGCCAGGAAGGTAATGCCGCCACTCCACCGCAGTAAAATTCTCCACGAAGAGTCGAAGCACCTTACTAATTGGTTGGAATTTACAGAGATCGACTACCATGATGAAGCTGGTCAGCTTCGCAGTTGGGAGGCAGTTCATCGAAGATCTCGTAACGAAGCTGCGATTATCATTGCGCAGCTTTGGCCAAGTGGGAAATACATCCTAGTTCGTCAATTTCGCCCCCCAACCGGAGGGTATGTTCTAGAGTTTCCAGCAGGTTTAGTCGATTCTGGTGAGACTCCTGCAGCCGCCGCCCTTCGGGAATTGAGTGAAGAGACCGGTTATCAGGGTGTTGTTAGGAGAGTTACAGAACCAATGTACTCCTCTCCAGGCATGCTTGGCGAGGCTTGTCGTTTCGTTTTCGTTGATGTTGATGGAAACTTACCCACTAACAAATCTCCCCAACCACACTCAGAGCCGGGTGAATTTTTAGATGTCTATGTGGTGGATCCTTCTGAAATTTCAAATCTAATGAAAAAGGAGGAGATGAGGACCTCACACGTTGACATCAAACTTTTTGCTTTTTTCAAAGATTTGTTTCCTTCAGAAGAATGATTGAACCAAACTTAATCCAAACCAAATATTCTGAAGTTCTCAACCCAAGTAATTTATGGGAGACCAGGCCCTTTGCAGAGCCTGTTGCCCTGTCAGAACTGGGATTCCTCTTGACCTCAGAACAACTGGGATCGGATCGGTGGAATCATTTGAACAATCTGTTGAACCGCCTCTCACAAGTTTGTCAAACAAGTGATGAACTTCAGGCTGGGTTGCTGCTACACCTCTATCCCTCCTACACAGATTTGCCTGATCGAATGACTCAGCAACTCTGTCATCCAAATGCTTACGAAATATTTTTAAGACTCCGCCAGATTGATGGTTTATCTTTCAAGATGGAGACAGAAAAACATCTGATTCGAGCCAGAGACCTCATTTATGCGATGTGTGGTAATTTCTCGTTGATGATGGCTTTGTTACTGATTCGCCTGCACCGAATCCAGCAATTTGAGGACGTGCCAGAATCTCATCTTGATATGGTTGCAAAACAGTCTCTCCACGTTTATGCGCCCCTGGCTAATCGACTAGGAATTTTCTGGATTAAAGCAGAATTAGAGGACCACGCTTTTCAGATACTGGAGCCTGATCAGTACTATCAATTGAAGAAGCTTGTTGCAAAAAAAAGAAATGAAAGATCGGCACTGGTAGAGTCCATGTCTCACCAAATTCGCCAGACCCTACGCAAAGTAGGCCTCAATCACCAAGTTTATGGGCGTTACAAACGCTTCTATTCGATACATGAAAAACTACAAAAAGTTGATCAACAATTTGAGCGAATCCAGGATTTGATTGCTCTTCGAATCTTGTTAGACGATGTTGCTGATTGTTATGCTGCGCTGAGCTATATTCACGAGCAATGGTCTCACAACGAAGATCGCTTCAAAGACTACATCACACAACCGAAGCCCAATGGCTATCAATCCCTTCACACCACCGTAACTACTTCGGGAGGAGATGATGTGGAGATCCAGATCCGCACGCATGAAATGCATGCTGTTGCAGAATTAGGGATAGCTGCGCACTGGCTGTATAAAGAAACTCACCGTCGTTCTGCGGTCAAAGCTGATCTAAATAAGTCATTTAAGAAGTTTGATCAGACTCTTCAATGCGTCTATCCGATTACTCCTCAAGGAGATATTCTTGAGCTTCCCAAAAGTGCTTCACCTGTTGATTTTGCTTACTACATCCACACAGATATTGGGAACCAGATCTCGGGAGTAAAAATCAACAACACCATCAGTAAAATTGATACCCAACTGGAAAATGGGGACTGTGTTGAGATTCTTACTTCTCCTCGCCAAAATCCAACTAAGGAATGGTTGAATTTTGTAAAAACTCACAAAGCTCGCAACAAAATCAGGCAATTTGTTAACCTTCAGAAACGTGAAGAATTCCGTCGTGATGCGTGGAGTAATTTAGAAAAAGATTTTCGGCAAGCAGGGTTAAATTTGAATCGGATGGTTCGGGAAAACCGATTAGAAAATGAATGTCAGCAGCGTAAATCTCAATCCTTTGAGCACGTTCTAAATTGTATCGGGCAAGGTTCTCTGCGCTCACAGGAAATACTGCAGTGGTTTGTGGACGCACCTAATGACCTTGCCACTGTACCAATAATTCGACCCAAGAACGAAAAAATGCTTTCAGGCATCCAGAAACATTTTATTCCTGGGAAATTTCATGTTGGTGTTGAGGGACTAGAGGAAGCAGTTACTAGTCTAGCAGGTTGCTGTAAGCCAGTTCCAGGCGATGAAATTATTGGATATATTTCGAAAAATCGAATGATCAAGATACACAGAAAAAACTGTGAATCAGCTAGTCATCTTGGAAATGATCAACTGCTTGCCGTCAACTGGATTGAATTTGCTTGATTAGGTTATCAGTTCGTTCCCCACTCATAACTTTCGAATTCAAGCTACTAATCAATTTTTTCTGTTCGACTACCTCAGACAAAACATACTGGGCTTTTTCACTGGACTGTTATGTGGGTCCACACATAATTTTGCAGATTTACTGAGTACATTTGCAGTGAGAGACTAGTATGAAATTAGTGGTTATTGGAGCTGGTAACATGGGGGGTGCGATTGCAACTGCACTCATCCAGGCAGAACTAGTGCTCCCTAAAAATCTACTATTGATCGAACCCGATGAAGAAAAGCGTGAAAATCTTGGAAATCAACTCTCCTGCGCTACATCCAATCATTTTGATGATCTATCTGAAAACTTTGATTTAATCCTTTTGGCTATCAAGCCTCAAATCTCAGGGGATGTTCTCAGGAACCTTCGTGATCATCTTCACCCTTATCAACTCCTTCTTTCAATTCTCGCTGGGACCTCCATAGATTCGCTTCAACGTCTAAGCGGTCACACCAAGGTGGTCAGAATCATGCCAAACACGCCTGCACAGCTGGCTCAGGGGATGTCAGTCTTTCATGCTGCTAGAGAAGTCAATTCGACTGAGAAAGAGCTTGTCAAGCAGCTACTAGATTCTTGTGGTAAGTGTTTCGAAGTACAGAGTGAGACCATGATTGATGCTGCTACTGCAATCTCAGGCAGTGGCCCCGCCTACCTATTTTATCTCGGGGAGCAAATGGTCATAAAAGCTATGGAATTGGGATTTTCAGAAGCAGAAGCCAGTCAACTCGTCCAACAAGCGATTTTTGGCTCTGCGCAACTATGGATACATAGTGGCGAATCTCCAGGAACGCTCCGTCAACGAGTAACATCCTCTGGTGGAACCACAGCTGCTGCAATTGAAAAGTTCAATGACTTGGACATAGGCTCAGGAATTCAACAGGGAATCCATCAGGCGTTTTTGCGAGCTGTTGAACTATCACAACCGTGACTATCAACCTAGATATTTCTTAGTGTAAAAGTAATGACTTGTGTAATTATCGTTGGTTCCCAGTGGGGAGATGAGGGTAAAGGAAAGATCGTAGATCTTCTGACGGAGTATGCTGATGGGGTCATCCGTTACCAAGGAGGAAACAATGCGGGACACACAGTGATGTTCGAAGACAAGACCTTTGTCCTGCACCTGATTCCATCAGGGATTCTGAGAGAAAAACTCTCAATTTTGGGGAATGGTGTTGTAATAGATCCAGCGGCACTACTTGAGGAGATTAAACAGCTTCAAGAAATGAAAATTTCTGTCCGGGACAACCTTCGAATTAGCAATAATGCACACCTGGTCATGCCTTACCACCTGCTGTTTGACCAACTTAGAGAATCACGCAAGGGTAAGCAGAAAATAGGTACAACAGGACGGGGAATTGGTCCTACCTACGAAGACAAAGTGGCGCGATCAGGTATACGCTTAGGAGATTTGCGAAATTCAGATCATCTGAAAGATCGACTTTCGAAAATTATTGAAGAGAAAAACTCTCAACTTCGGCACTACTTTGGAGCCGAACAAAAATGCCTGAATTTGGGACATGTACTAGATGAGCTACAAAATCATTTTCAAGAACTAGAGCCTTATCTTTGCGACACTGCTCAGTTGGTTAATGATCAATTGGACGCAGGCAAGAATCTGATTTTTGAAGGCGCTCAAGGGACTTTTCTGGATGTAGATCATGGCACCTACCCCTACGTCACCTCATCAAATACTCTGGCGGGAGGAGTGTGTACAGGAGCTGGAATTGGCCCGACCAAGGTTAGTCATGTTTTGGGGATTACTAAAGCCTACACAACGCGTGTGGGAGGTGGTCCTTTTCCGACAGAATTAGATAATGAAACAGGAGAATTTCTGAGAAGTGAGGGAGGGGAGTTCGGAGCCACAACTGGAAGGCCAAGGCGATGTGGTTGGTTTGATGCAGTTTTGGTTCGTCAGGCTGTGCGCCTAAATGGCATCAGCAGCTTGGCACTCACCAAATTAGATGTTCTTGATAAATTTGAAGAAATCAGGATTGCAGTAGCCTATCAACTTGCGGACGGTACAACTACCAAAAATTTTCCTACCCAGCAGCTGGATCAAGTCACACCAATCTATGAAACCATGCCAGGATGGAACCGCTCTTCCCAAGGTATTCAGCAAGTGGATGAATTACCGAAAGAACTAACTGCATATATTAAACGCCTGGAAGATTTGGTTTCAGCGCCGGTATCAATTATTTCAACTGGTCCTCGTCGCGAAGAAACCATCTTGCTACCATCTGCTCCACTCATGAATCCCTGAATTATAGTTCACCAGCAACGCGAATGAAAATTACCTACCGACATTTTCAAAACGAGGGAATTATTGCACTGGATACACAAATGATGCGTCCGCTCATGGTTTCCAGTCATTTGATCCTACAAAATGGTAAAGCCGCTTTCGTTGATGTAGGTGCTTCCCCTTCGATCCCTAACCTACTAAAAGGACTCTCTGAGCATAGCCTAAGCAAAGCAGATATAGAGTACGTCATAGTCACACATGTTCATTTAGACCATGCGGGAGGGGTGGGTATATTGATGAACCAACTACCCAACGCAAAGTTAGTTGTTCATCCACGGGGATCAAGACACATGATTGATCCATCCAAACTGATTGCTGGCGCTACGGCTGTTTATGGACCAGAAGAAATGTCCAAAACTTATGGGGAAATACTCCCAGTTTCCGAAGATAGGGTGATTGTTGCAAAAGATGGATTCCAGCTAGATTTTGATGGGCGAATTTTGGAATTCTGGGACACGCCAGGTCATGCCCGCCACCATTTCTGCATTATTGATCATTTGACTCGCTCAATCTTTACAGGTGACAGTTTTGGATTGAGCTATCGAGAATTTGACCACAATGACCAAGTTTTCATTTTACCAACTACTTCTCCGGTACAGTTCGATCCTGATGAAATGAAAGCAACGATCCGGCGTATCGCTAATTTTCAGCCACAAGCAGTTTATTTGACTCACTTTAGCAGACTGAATTACAGGGAAAGCCTAGCTGAAGACCTATTGAGCATGGTTAATGCTCATGTAGAGATCGGCCAGAGAGCAGCAAAACTTGAAAAAACAGCAAAACTTGAGCAAATCAAAAGAGACCTTTGGGAACTGCTCTGGAAAGAAGCGCAAAAACGCAGCTGTCCGCTGGACGAACACCAAACACATCAACTTCTCGCTCTTGATTGGGAACTGAATGCCCAAGGACTTGTCAGTTGGCTTGAACGAATCGCCTGAAAATTAGACCCTTACTCTCCACCACCCCTTCTACTCTGCCTAATTTTTGATCATAAGCTTTTTGCTTGTGCTTACTTTCTTCACATCTTCTATGTTGATATAAACAATTTTATTAATAATATCATAAACTTAATTTATAATTTTTCTCTTGGCATTTCCTCTGCTGCTAATTTTTTATGCTCAGATAATTGAGCATTACTAGTATATTTGTTTGAAGACGCTTATTTCTTGAAAGGGGAGCGGTTATGGAGTTTCAAGCAGAGATGAAATATGTCCTGGATACGATTTGGCTGCTAATCAGTGGAGCTTTTGTGATGTGGATGGCAGCTGGGTTCGCAATGCTGGAGGCAGGCCTCGTCCGTAGCAAAAATACGACAGCAATATTGACAAAGAATATTACGTTGTATTCGGTCGCTTGTATCACATTTTACCTGGTTGGATACAACTTGATGTACGGCGAAGGTAACACTCTGATGGGTTCTGGCTTTGCCTTGTCGGGAACTTCATCAGAGAGTCACAGTTTACTCTCCGATTTCTTCTTCCAAGTGGTTTTTGTAGCAACGGCAGCTTCAATTGTGTCAGGAACACTTGCAGAACGGATTCGCTTTTGGCCGTTTCTAGCTTTCACACTAGTTCTGACCGCATTCATATACCCGATTCAGGGTCACTGGAGCTGGGGTGGAACAGCCTTGGGTGGCCTGATGGATGGTTTCAGCGACTTTGCGGGATCAACCATCGTTCATTCCGTTGGGGGTTGGGCAGCTTTGGCAGGTGCAATTCTGCTTGGTGCCCGTAAAGGCAAATATGGTCCTGATGGTAAAGTGAATGCTATCCCAGGATCAAATCTTCCACTGGCTACGCTAGGCACCTTCATACTTTGGTTGGGTTGGTTTGGATTCAATGGTGGGTCTCAATTAGCGCTGGGCTCTAAGGGCAACGCTGACGCCATATCAGCTGTTTTTGCTTACACAAACATTGCCGCATGTGCCGGAGCGGTGGTGGCTATGATTCTGACGCAATTGCTTTATAAAAAGGTAGATCTAACAATGGTTTTGAATGGGGCACTGTCAGGATTGGTAGCGATTACTGCCGGGCCTGATTATCCATCAATGGGCCTTGCAATGTTGATTGGAGGTATCGGTGGGGCATTGGTCGTGTACGCTGTACCAATGTTTGACAAGCTCAAAATTGATGACCCAGTTGGGGCACTATCAGTTCACTTGGTGAATGGAATATGGGGAACTCTAGCTGTCGGGATCTTCAAGCCGGACGCATCGTTGGGGGCTCAGATTATGGGAATTCTCTGCGTGGGGGCTTTTGTTTTCGGAACCAGCTTTGTCGTCTGGTTCGCTCTGAAATTGATTATGGGCTTAAGAGTATCTGAAGAAGAAGAGTTTTCTGGGATGGACATTCCAGAATTCGGTCTTGCTGCCTACCCAGAATTTGTTCAGTCGACTGGATACGATTATGGCAGTAGCAGCGGTGAAAAGGGAACAAGAGCTGTTCCATCTGGAAAACTCGCCACTCAATCGTAAAACACATCCTCAAGGCGTCCTTTCTATTCAGGGCGCCTGACTTTTTGGCACTCCTGCAATCAACCTCATCAGTACTTTTCCTGGGAAAAATCCAAAAATCAGATATCAATTTGCCACTTGTTCTGCAGCCTACGTTGGATTCGAAGAGGAAGAGCGTGTAATCGTATGAAGCCATCAGCATCTTGTGGGTTGTAAGAACCCTGATCCTTCTCCATCGTCGCAATATCTTCATCATAAAGACTGAATGGAGACTTACGACCAGTAACCATGCAGTTCCCCTTGTACAGTTCCAAACGGGCTGTCCCTGAGACTCTTTCCTGACTCTGTTTTCCAAGCGAGAGCAAAAGCTCCATCTCTGGACAGAACCAAAATCCGTTGTAGGCTAGCTGTGCAAAACGAGGCATCAGAGAGTCTTTTAAATTGATTACATTTCTGTCCAAGGTAAGTGACTCAACCGCACGATGAGCGGCATGAAGAATGGTGCCCCCCGGAGTTTCATAAACACCACGAGATTTCATCCCCACAAATCGAGATTCGACCATGTCAACCCGACCGATGCCATTTTCACCACCAATTTGATTCAATCGAGTGAGTAACGCAGCCAGCGATAATCGCTCCCCATCAACTGATACCGGAATCCCTTGCTCAAATTCAATTAGGATTTCTCTACTTTGATCGGGTGCATCCTGAGGAGATTTGGACAACTCAAACATTTCTGCTAACGGAGCCTGCCACGGATCTTCTAACATTCCAGATTCAAAACTGATATGCATCAAGTTCTCGTCAGAACTCCAAGGCTGTTGAACTGTAGCTTTGACAGGGATCCCGTTTTGTTGTGCATAAGCCAAGAGTTCTGTACGCCCAGGATATTTCTTAAAAAATTCAGGAATTTTCCATGGTGCAACAACTTGAATATCTGGTTGCAAGGAGTAGTAGGACAGTTCGAAACGTACCTGATCATTCCCTTTTCCAGTTGCTCCATGTCCAACTGCAGAAGCTCCATATTGTTGGGCGACCTCAATTTGTTTCTTTGCAATCAATGGCCTGGCTAGTGAGGTCCCTAATAAGTAGGTACCTTCGTAGATCGCATTCCACTGAATCGCAGGGACCACAAAGTCCCTGACGAATTCTTCTTGAACGTTCTCAAGCAGTACTTCCACTGCACCAGCTTTGTGACCCTTAGTACGAATCGCTTCCAAATCTTCAACTTGCTGTCCCAGATCGAGACATAGTGCGATAACATCGTATTTCTCTGATGTGAGCCAATGAACCAAGACGGAAGTGTCTAATCCACCTGAATAGGCGAGTACCAGCTTTTCTCTTTTCATAAATTTTTTCTGAAAGTATTGGTAAGTAGGGTCCTCGCAGACCCTCTTTAATTTGTAGAACTAGGACGCTTTTGAAACGACTTCCTGGACCAATTCTGCTTCATAATATTCCTTAGGGAGCTGTGGATCCAAGCGCAGTACTTTGAGGGCAACAGGGCCTTTCTTACCATAGCCCACCTCAAACTCTACTCTTTCGTTCTCATTAAGAAATCGGAAACCGTCCTGTTGAATTTCTGATTGGTGTACAAACAGGTCATCGCCACTGTCTTGGGCAATAAAACCGAAACCTTTTTTTGGATCGAACCATTTAACTGTGCCCTGCCTCCGCACTTCCGGTAGAGGATTTCTTTTTAGCGATTCACGATATGCTTCAGCTTCATGATCAGCCGAAACTCGATAGGCCTGAATACCAACGATTATTCCCATACCAGCAACCGCTGACATCCCGAGTAATAATACTGGGTGTATTGAGGGATCTAAAATTTCTTGGAACCATAGATATCCAAGAAGTCCAAGGATGCCGAACGTCAAAATCCCAATGACGCTCAAAAGAATTTTACTTTGCATGGATTTTTCTCTTCCAAATAACTTTTTCGTTCAATTTTGATTAACTTCAGATTTCTTGTTCTGCCAACCAGCGTTCGGCGTCAATTGCAGCCATACATCCCGTACCAGCTGCTGTCACCGCTTGGCGATAAACAAAATCTTGCGCATCTCCACTGGCAAAGACACCTTCAACAGAGGTAAAGGTGCTGCCTGCTTCAACGTTGATGTAGCCATTTTCATTCAGTTCTAGTTGTCCTTGAAAGATTCCTGTGTTTGGTTGATGGCCAATGGCAACGAACATTCCAGTAAATTTTTGTTCTTTAATTGAGTCTAGTTGTAGGTTGCACAAACGCAATCCGGTCATTCCACTATCATCTCCCAAGACTTCATCAACTGCTGTATGCCAGAGAAACGTAATTTTTTCATTTTTGAGCGCACGGGCCTGCATAATTTTACTTGCTCTTAATTCTCCACGCCTGTGAATGACCGTCACAGTCTGGCAAAGGTTAGAAAGAAAAAGTGCTTCTTCCAAAGCTGTATCACCCCCACCCACTACAGCAACATCCTGATTACGGAAGAAAAAACCATCGCAAGTGGCACAAGCCGATACTCCACGATTCATAAATCTTTGTTCTGAATCTAATCCTAGCCATTTGGCGGATGCACCAGTTGCAATGATCAGTGCATCACAACTCAAATCTGCGGAATCTCCCATCTGCAGTTGAAATGGTCTTTTACTAAGATCACAGGATACTACTTCTCCCTCAACGAATTGAGTTTCAAAGCGCTCTGCCTGCTTCTTAAACAATTCCATAACTTCAGGCCCCTGAATTCCTTCAGGAAACCCGGGATAATTTTCTACCTCCGTCGTGATAGTGAGTTGACCACCAGGTTGGATGCCATGAACCAACACGGGTTTGAGATTGGCCCTGGCAGCATAAATTGCTGCAGTCAGACCAGCTGGGCCTGAGCCCAAAATAATTAATCGGTGATGGATTGGTATGCTCATATTTTATTTCGTTTTCGTGATGCTACCCCCTCGAATGCAGCCCGCGATCAAGGGGTATGTAGAAAATTAAGTGATTATTTTCAGAGAGAAAGCAATGTATGTTCAAGATAAATCCAGAATTTGAAGGTCGAAAAATTCTTAAAGCAACCCATACCCGAATCTTGAAAAATCCCACTCTATGAATTCCTAATCAAAAATCTAAATCTCTCCAAAACTGAAACGCCTAATATTCTAACTTCAAATATTCTTGGTGGAATGGAGGTAATTTTTTCAAATAAATTTAATCTCTCAAGTTTGCTGGCACTCGTGATTCTTAAAACTAATTGAACCAATTCTTAGTTACGTTGAGAGATCAGCACAAGGCTCTATGAAGAATTCGTCTGAATCTACGCAAAGCCAAACCGCTACTAGAGAAACCTCATATATAAAAAAAGCTTAATTCTGGATCTCCAACGTCTGAATCTGAAGATCGATTATGCAATATTGCTCAAGAGCAGTTTAGAACCATATTACGTTTGTCGAAGCTGCTGCACTTTTGAATGTAGTTCCATAAGGCATGGTAATTTCCTTACTTATGTGCCAGTAATTCCAATTGAATTCTAATATTCATTTAGAAGCCTAATTGTTAAATAGGTTTGATGATTGCAAAGTTTAGATCCACTAAAAAAGTTGCCCACTAGAGGCGGCACTAAGTTGGATTGAACCATAGCCAAGGATGGTAATATGTGGTCATATTTCTGGAAGCTTCTCTTCGGAGGTCCCCGAGAGAATGCTACATCGACATCACCAACCACTCAAAGCACTGTATCACAGTCAAGTACTGAGCCAAAAACGATAAAGCTTGAGAGGAATGATCAAGAATCTGGTGTTCGTGAAGACACTTCTTCACGCATCGAAAATACTCAAACATTTCCTATCATAGAGAATTCATCAGAGGGAAAGTCCGAAGTACACGAAAGTTCTTCTGTTCCCGCCGAAGGAGCAACCTCAGTAAAAATTGAAACCAAATCAACGGCTAGAGTTGAACGCAAGGATAATAAAACCCCTCAAGTAGTGGATGAAAAGCCTGACTGGCAAGCTCACTTTCAGGAGATCGAACTTGCAAGGAAAGATGGATATTTGGAAAAAGCCGAGAAAATGTTTGAAAAAGCAATTTCAAACAAAGCACCTATCGATCTTTACAGTGAGGGTCTGTTCAAAATTTGGCGTGTTCAGAATAAAGATGATTTGAAGTCTGGGAAATTTGAGGTAGTGCAAAACAGAGTTTTGAAGATGCTTGATATTTACACCCC
>JAQWOT010000233.1 GCA_029245725.1 SAR324 cluster bacterium
GAAAAGAAGTACCAACGCCTGCGTACCGTAAGAACCCGGCTCGTCGAAGACCTCAAGCGCAAGACTCTGAAGATTCGTGAATTGGAACGCCCGATCAATGCTGACAGTGAACTCACTTTCAAGGACCATGACCTCTATGACGTGATCATCGAACGGCAGGGCTTTCAGCAGTGGATGCAGTCCCAGGTTGACGGCATCGGCAGCATCTTTGGCAGCTCTGGGCAGAAAAAAGAGAATGTCCTCAACCAGATGCTCAACCTTGGAGAGATTACTCGCCAGCTACGCAAGGAGAGCCTACAGCTACAGACCTTGCAACACACCGTTACCCAGCTGCAGGAGCAACTGACAGCCTATGCGACGGATCACGGGGTCACCACAGGGAAAAAGACAATCGAAGACGTGATGGACGATCACCTGCTGGACAAGCTCGAATACATCTTCCTTGGAGGGCAACTCGCTCAGGAGTTGGCCCAAGCAGCCCAGCCAGCAGAAGTTTCTGAAACCACACCTGATTCCAATTCTACGACGGTTCCAGGATAGCGCACTGCTTAGCATTGGATTCATTACTGGGTTTCTCCATGCTGCTTTTTAGACCAAGAACTCGGCTGCGTCACTTCCGAAAGCTCTCCCTCGTCACTAACTCGTACAGGAAACCACACCCTCCTTTTTGTTCCTGCTTGTTCCCTGCCCGCAACTCGTGCTAACTTTGCTGTTTTTATTTCAATCATCCGTCCCAATGCCCTAGTCAGTCGGAGTCATATGTCTCAGTCTTTCCGAATCGAAAAGGATTCGATGGGGGAAGTGCAAGTCCCTCAAGACGCCTATTACGCCGCCCAAACTCAACGTGCTGTTGATAATTTTCCTGTCAGCGGACTGTGTCTCAGCCGTCCACTGATTGCCGCACTGGGTTACATCAAGCAGGCTGCAGCCAAGATCAATGGTGAATTGGGACATCTACCCGCAGAAATAGCAGAAGCCATTCAAAACACAGCTAGCGAGGTGATTGCCGGCAACCTGGATGCCCACTTCCCGATCGATATCTACCAGACTGGTTCCGGGACCTCGAGTAACATGAACGCCAACGAGGTGATCACTAACCGAGCGATGGAGCAAGCTACTGGCAAGTTGCCTCGTGCGATTCATCCAAACAACGATGTCAACTTTGGGCAAAGTTCCAATGATGTGTTCCCCACAGCGATCCGCATCGCAGCTACCCTACAGGCGCATCAGCAGTTGATCCCTGCGCTTCAGCACCTGCACGACACCTTTCTGGCCAAAGGCAACGAATACGCCCATGTGGTCAAGACCGGACGAACCCACCTGATGGACGCCATGCCCCTGACCTTTGCTCAGGAGTTCAGTGGCTACGCTCGCCAGATCGAGCTCGGCATCGCCCGAGTGGGAGCAGCCTTGGAACGCTTATGTGAACTACCCCAGGGAGGAACTGCTGTCGGCACGGGGATCAACACCGATCCAGCGTTCCCACCAAAATTTGCTGCTGCGGTCTCGAAGTTGACCGGAGTCACCTTCTGCGAAGCACTGAACCACTTTGAAGCTCAGGCCACTGTGGACGCTCCCGTGGAACTGAGTGGACAATTAAAGACTATCGCCGTCAGCCTGATGAAGATCTGTAATGATCTACGCTGGATGAATTCTGGTCCCAACGGAGGTATCGGCGAGATTCAACTGGCTGCTCTTCAGCCAGGCTCTTCCATCATGCCGGGCAAGGTCAATCCAGTCATCGAAGAATCTACTGCGATGGTGTGTGCCCAGGTCATTGGTTATGATGCCTCAGTCAGTATTGGCGGACTCTCTGGCAACTTTGAATTGAATGTAATGCTGCCGATGGTTGCCCACAGCCTACTGGAATCAATCCGCTTGCTGGCAAATGCTTCACGGAATCTAGCAGATCGCTCTGTTTCTCGAATTGTTGTTCGGGAAGACCACATCGCTGCCTCGGTTGGCAAAAACCCAATCCTGGTCACTGTGCTCAATCCTCTGATCGGCTACGACCTAGCCGCCAAGATCGCCAAGACTGCTTTTGCTGAAAATCGATCCCTCAAGGAAGTTGCCCTGGAACTGGCAGGCGACCAATTGACCGAGGCTGAATTGGATCAGGCCCTCGACCCCGTCAAGATGACAAAAACTGGCTTTGTCGAGTAAGAAATCATGTCTTTTTGGCCTGTTGACCCTACATTGACTGCTCTTGTTTCTTCTGGAGAACCCATGCAATCCACCAATAACATAAATGTTAAGCAAATTACCCCGTTGACGCCTCCTGATGAGATCAAGGAGGAGCTTCCCCTCAGTGAAAAAGCTTGCCAGACCGTGGTTCAAGCGCGTCAAACTGTGCGCAATATCCTGGATCGGGAAGATCATCGACTCTTTGCCGTGGTCGGGCCCTGCTCCATTCACGACACAGAAGCCGCAATGGAATACGCCCAGCGGCTCAAGGCCCTGCACGAAGAGCTCAAGGATCGGATCTACTTGATCATGCGAGTGTACTTTGAAAAACCACGCACCACCGTTGGGTGGAAGGGGCTGATCAATGATCCAGATTTGAACGGTACCCACCAAGTGGAAAAGGGTCTGCGTCTGGCGCGTAAGATCCTGCTTGATATCAACGAACTGGGACTACCGGCAGCCACAGAAACACTGGATCCGATCACACCCCAGTACATTGCTGACCTGCTTGCCTGGAGTGCGATTGGAGCCCGTACCACCGAATCACAAACTCACCGGGAAATGACCAGCGGGCTTTCCATGCCTGTTGGCTTCAAGAATGGTACGGATGGCAGTTTGGATATTGCGGTGCACGCCATTCAGTCTGCAGCACATCCCCATCATTTCCTGGGTATCAATCACGAGGGACGTGCCTCTGTTGTCAATACAAACGGCAACCAACACTGCCACATTGTCCTACGCGGTGGTAAGCACGGACCCAACTTTGATGCCTTGTCTATTCAGGATACGGAAGAGCAACTGCGTAAAGAAGGTGTCAAACCGATCATCATGGTGGACTGCAGCCATGGAAACTCCAACAAGCGTCCAGAAAAACAGGAAATCGTGCTGCGTGACATCGTGCACCAGATCGTTGACGGCAACCAGTCCATCGTTGGCACCATGATCGAGAGTCACCTACATCTAGGCAACCAGCTGATCAGTGACGAGCTGCAGTACGGTGTTTCCATCACGGACAAGTGCCTAGATTGGGAAAACACAGAGCGCATTTTGCGAGAAGCCTACGAACACCTAGGAAATTTACAGTATCTGACCAACTGCTGAGACCTAAAGGAAATTCTTGACATTTTTTTGGTAAATACCGATCATTTTTGATTTTCATTTTTCCTGGAGAACACCATGGCCAAGAACGCCAACCGCGTGTTTGTAAAGATGAAGAGTCCAGAGAGCGGCTACATGTACTACACCTCTAAGAACCGGGTCACGACCCCAGGACGCTTAGAGTTGCGCAAGTACGATCCGATTGTCCGCAAGCACGTACTTTTCAAGGAAACCAAGTAACCGACCCTGTCGCGAGACAGTGCTGATTAGGAGAACACCATGGCTCGTCGCTGTGACATCACTGGCAAGCGACCACTGACTGGCAACCGCGTTTCGCATGCCAACAACAAGACCAAGCACCGCCAGTTGCCCAACCTGCAAACCCGACGTTTCTTTGTTCCGGAACTCGGTCGTGAGGTTAAGCTGAAAGTCTCGACCCGTGCGATCCGTACCATCGACAAGAAAGGCTTGACGGCCTTCCTCAAGGACAACGGCCTTACCCTCCGCGACGTCAGTTGAAAAACGGGGGTCCATGTCCAGTTTTTCTGATGTGGGCCCACGGTAGCAAACGCTTTTCCCAGAATACCGGAAACTGTCCTTCCCGAACCTATTCTTGTTCCTTCCGCCTGCAGGAGTAGACCATGCCGGACTGGATGCGCAGTTCCGGGACTCGAGTCCTTCTGATTACCAGCTTGGCCCTTGCGGTCTTGTTTGGATTTCAGTTCTACCAGAACCAGAAACGACTTGAGGCCCAGAAGCAAATTGAATTGCTGGACGTGCGTGTGGCTTTTGGCCAAGACGAACGGCGTGTGAGCACTGGTGTCTTTGGGACTGTGCTCAACAACAGCGAGCAGGTGATCAAGATGCTGGAGATCACCATTGACTATCTCAGCAAGGAGGACGAGGTGATCAAGAGCGCTCGTTTCTTCCCGATCTACCACCTGTCTTTTCAAAATCCTGGCACCTTGGAACCCAAGCAGTCGCGTGAATTCGGCTTTGACCTCGAACCCCAAGCTCCCCCTGACTGGTCTGGAGAAGTCCGGACCCGGGTGAGTGAGGTTCAATTCCGCTAAGTTTCCAGCCATGCATCTTCAACTCGAAAACCTGCACAAGAGCTATCTTGACGGTGAAGGCCGTACCCTGCACATTTTACGGGGAGTGGACTTGCGATTGGAGCAACCTGGCCAGACAGCTGCCATCGTTGGTGCTTCTGGAACGGGCAAGAGTACCTTGCTGCACTTGATTGGCTTACTTGACCAACCAGACCAGGGGAGAGTTTTGCTGGACGACAAGGACCTGAGCCTGCTTTCCCGGGATGCCCAGGCTCGCTACCGCAACACCCAGTTGGGCTTCATTTTTCAGTTTCATCAACTCCTGCAGGATTTCAGTGCACTGGAGAATGTGATGATGCCAGCATTGGTTCAGGGACAGAGTCACAGTCAGAGTCGTAAGCGTGCGAGTGAACTGCTGGAGCAGGTCGGACTGGGGGAGCGCTTGTTGCATAAGCCCTCTCAACTCTCCGGCGGCGAACAGCAACGGGTTGCCATCGCTCGGGCCCTCACCAACCGCCCACGTCTCCTGCTGGCTGACGAGCCGACTGGCAACCTGGATCAGGAAAATGAGTCGCAGGTATTGGATACCTTATTGCGCTGCTGTGCCGATGGGCAAACCACCATGCTGATGATCACCCACAATCTGCAACTGGCTACTACACTGCAGCAGTGCTATCGTCTGCAGGAGGGTCGTTTGCAATTGGATTCCAGTCCTTGAACCGCTTGTCAATACTCACATTCTAATGCCCACCGTTTGTGCTCCTGGCCGTTTCTGTCGCAGCCTTTGGCTGTTGCTGGCCTTCTTGCTGCTGGGTTTCCCCAGCATGATCCTCGGGCAGGAAGCCCGAATCCTGGAAATCGAGATCCAAGGAACCTCAGAATTAGAAGAAGCCCAACTGCTCTTCACCCTCGAGAGTCAGGTCAACTTTCCGCTCGATCGTCAACGTATTCGTCAAGATATTCGCCAGATCTTTGAGACCGGGCTCTTCCGTGACGTACGTGCTGAAGTCGAACCACTCGGTGATGGCTACCGACTACGTTATGTTGTCGAGGAGCGTCCTCGTCTGCTCTCAGTCCGACTGGAAGGAATCAACCTGCTGGATCTGGACGAAATTCGTGAGAAGCTCCTGCTGAGGGCCAACGATATCTACGATCCTTTCAAAGCCGAACAGGACCAGACCCTGATTCTCGACAAGTATCGAGAAGATGGCTACACCACTGCCCGTGTGCTGCCCCGTTTGGAGAAGGAATCAGAGCAGGAATATCGATTGACCTATGTGGCCCAGGAACAACCAAAGGTATTCCTGACGGATGTAGACATCCGTGGGACTACAGTGTTCGCGGAAGTTGACCTCAAACGTCTCATGCTTAGCGCAGAGGTGGACTGTTTCAACTGGATCAACAGCTCCGGTATTTTTCAGGAGGAGCGGGTTAATCAGGATCTGGTCTTGTTGACTCAGAAGTACCTACAGCAAGGCTACATCAAGGTCTTCATCGGCAAACCCGATGTGACGCTCTATCACAACCCAGAATACAGCCGTGTCGAACTATCCATGAACGTCACTGAAGGAGACCAGTACTTCACAGGATCGGTCAATGTCAGCAGTGACTTACTGGAACCAGAGGCAGAACTGCTGGAGCAACTCGAGCTAAAAACTGGTGGGGTCTACAATCCTTTCTTGCAGAACCGAGATCGAGCCGTACTGGATGAAATGTACCAGGAGCGTGGCTATGCCTTTGTACGAGTGATTCCACAGACTCGGATCAATGAAGACAACAAGACCGTGGACGTGAATTACCGCATCCTGCAAGGAGAGAAGGCTTACATCGGTCGTATCTCCGTTGCAGGAAATACCGAGACACGTGACCACGTGATCCGCCGTGAATTTGAAGTTAACGAATCACAACTCTTTGATGGCAAGCGACTCCGACTGAGCCAGGAAAATCTTGGGAGGCTAGGCTTCTTCGAGCCGGGCTTGCAGCTTGAACGACGAAGACGTCCTGAAGAGGATAACGTTCTGGACCTGATGGCGCGACTCAAGGAAACTCAAACTGGAACCTTTCAGGCCCAAATCGGCTACAGCGATGTGACCGGATTTAGTGGTGGACTCTCTCTCACCAAAGGGAATCTATTTGGTAACGGACAGACTCTGCGATTGAGTGCCCAATTCAGTGAACAGGATGTCACCAACGAGTACAGCGTTACTTTTATCGACCCCAGGATTTTCAGTACGCGACTTTCCAATTCAATTCAGTTCTCACATCGGCGTCTCGCAGACAGTACAGGCCTGGAACGAGGTAGCCTGCGTGAGAACACCTATGGGACCAGCGTAGGGATGCCTGTCTATTGGCGTGACCTGCGTCTCTCTGTGAGTTGGAATGCAGTGGATCGGCTCTACGACAATGAAGGATACAACGTCTTTAAACGCTCCATTGCGCCAACACTGACCTATAATACGGTCAATCATCCAATTTTTCCGACAGAAGGAATCAAGACTAGCCTAACACTTGTACAGACTGGTACACCCTTCGGGGGTAACGTCCAGTTGCGTGAATTCATCACAAACTACCAGCAATTCTGGGCGCTCAATGAAGCACAAACCCTGATCGCCATGGTCAAAGGACGTCTCGGTTGGCTACAGCAAATGGGTAGTTCCCCAATTCCTCCAGAGGATCGTTACCGCTTGGGGGGCCTAAACAGTGTGCGTGGCCACAACTACTACGCTATTGCAGGGCCTTATGGTGGTACGGAGAGAATCATCAACCAGCAGTTGACCAGCTACATTGACGAGTTTGGTCTAACGCAGACACGATTGAGCGACAAGCGTACCTCAGGGCTGAGTTTTGATGAGTTGGGGAAGCTCAAAAGCGGTGGGATCAGCGAGCGACTTTTCAATCTGGAGTTGCTCTTTCCACTTAGTCGCGACGAACGGAGCTTCATTCGAGGCGTAGTCTTTTTCGATGCAGGCAACATCAACGCTGAACCAGAGCAGTATGCTCTGCTGGGTGAGACGGAACCAGATTTCTTTGATCTGCGTCACAGTGCTGGAGGAGGTGTACGGCTAATCACCCCACTAGGAGTACTGCGTTTCGAGTATGGTGTTAAGCTCGACCAACGAAGTGGAGAAAGCCCTGACCGCTTCGACTTTAGCATCAGCGGCCTATTCTAAACAACCTTCCCCATTACCTCACTCACAAGCACGTCTTACCAGCATGCTCCACGCGCTCAATTGTGGCTTGGCGGGTCACTCAAGCTCCGCTTAACGACTTCCTCAAAGCCTGAAGATCTCAGTCGCTCCAAGTCCTGGGGGAAGATGTAGAAGTAATCATTGACTTGAAAACCAGTAGTGGTGATCAGTGATTGCTGTACAGACACCTCAAAATGGTCGAAGCTGTTGGCCAACTTGTAGAAGATCAACGGTGCGTCTTCCAAGGTCACTTTGACTCGCAGATAAGACTGAGCCATCCGCACGAAATGTCCGTCAATCTCCTTTACGACATAGCCCTTTTCATCGTCTTCAAGAAACTCCAGCTGCAATCGTGGATTGTGCAGAAAGTGCTGTTGATCCAGATCCAATTGGGGCGGAGAATCATAGAGAATTGAGTGCTCCAACTCCCTTGGGAAAATCATTGCCGAAGAGCGAACCGTGATCTGGAGATAATAGCAGTAGGCACTCCGACCATCGGCAAAGCAAATCCGGTTCATCTTGGCACCTTCAATATTGATCTGCCGACGGCTAAGAGCATACGCAATCCGACTATGAATCTGAGGAGCCTCCCGAACGTAAACCAGCAGTCCGACAGGACGTCCCCTTGGATTGGTCAACACGCTCACTGTTGCCTCTGAAGACCAATTTTCGAAGCGCATCATCTGCTGGGCCAGGATCGCAGAACAGGAACTCAGCAAAAAGCGGTTGGGGAAGGCAGCGAAAAACCATTCCAATTGGCGTTGATAGGGATTGATCAGAGCGTTGATTGTATCCGGACTAAGGTACTGTCGGATGGTCCGGATTAGCTTTTCAGTGGTCTGGCTCAATCCTTTCTCATCCAACGAACCCATCTTGAGCAAACGCCAGTACTGCTCCAGTTCCTCATGGCCTTTCTGCAGACGTTCGTATTCCTGAGGCTGAATTTTGGCTACTGGTGTATAGAGCGCATCTTCGATTGAATTCTGCAGACCCTGCTGAATCAGCAAGTTGATACGGGTATCAAACTCCAGATCTTGCTTCTTCCGATCCAGGTAGCTGTTGATAGCATCCATTGCATCATTCAGTTGGCCGCTAGAACGCATCTCTGCATAGACTCGGTAGGTTTCCTCAAAAAAAGTTCGTAGGGTACGAGTATCTTTCGCTGTCACATCGCTGACAGAGCGATAATCAGAAATGTTCACTAAGAACAGCAGGATCACGTTGACCAGATCCCGGTTAGCAATTTCAAAGAACTGCTGGATGGCCTGGTCGAAGTACGCTGAAGTCTTACTGAGTCGTACCACGGTCATGTGGTGTGCGATCATTAGAGAAATGCTACCAAAGAGTTCTGGATCAGCGTACCCCAATCGCTCAAGGGCTCTGACTGCGATCGAGGTGCCAGAGATCTGGTGCCGTGTTCTTGGATCAATCTTTCCTACGTCATGAAACAACACAGCCCACTTGAGTGCAAGGATGTGCTTAGGCTGGAGGTACTGATACAACTCCGGATACTGCTTTTGCAGAATCTGTAGCTCTTCTTCAGCAGCCTGCACTGCGTTGAGTGAGTGAATGCTGACCGGGTACTGGTGATAGGACAAATTCCGAAGTAGGAAGTGCATCTGGTTGCACTCGGGAATGAAACGTCCAAGCAGCGTGTCGGGTAGATACTTCTGAGTTGTTGTTCCACCAAAGAACGCGGGATCGTTGAGTCCAATTGGGTCAGAAATTTCTAGCATAATGCGCAGTGCCTGGTCGACATAAGGCGTCATCATCAATTTGCTGAACTTCTCCGAAAGTTCAGGAGCTCGACTCTGGACTACTTCAACCGTTAGTGATTGAAGCAGATCAGCCATCTCATCTTTCAACTCAAATGAGAGATCATAGCCAACCTTGCCAATGTAGATGAATAGATCCAGTAGCTTGAGCGGGTCACTGAAAATTAGACTTAGGGGCACCTGCGGCATCCCTTCGAGTGCGTTAATCTCAATGATGCGACGTTGGCGCAGATATACCGTAACCTGAAAAGTCTGGAAGGTTCGGACAACGTGTCGCTCCAGAATATTGCGAAGTAATGCTCTGGAGAGTTGCTGAATCGTGTCCTGCATCTGCAAACGATAGCGATCAAAATCATCAACATCCTGAAACCGCTGTTTCTTGAGCAGATACAGGCGCTCCATGTTATCATTGATCACGTTTGGCAGCAGGTCTTCTCCTCGGCAACCGCTATGGCGTGCTTCCTCATCAAAGTAGTGGTCTCGGGCCACACCAGTGAAGTTTCGTAGATCGTAGGTGAACTCCAGGGCCTGACACAGCTTGAATGCTTGTCTTGGAGAGAGCAGACGCTGCTTGATTAGCAACGCAATCATCTCTGCCGTATATGACGGGAAGACACCAAAGGTTGCTGCTGCAATCCACAGAGGAATCTGGAGACTGCGTAGACCTCCCAGATCGTGTTTGAGATCTGCCTGGTTGAGCTGTGGGCGCTCCGTCTGCAGGTAGGTGTTGATTTTCTCTAGAACGTAGGGTTCGTAGGGCAAAATCTCAAAGAAGTGTTGCTTGAGTCGTTCCGCCAGACGTTGACTGCCTACCAGTACGCGACTCTCCAGAATGGAGGGAATGGTTTGCAGCATGCTACCCTGCTGGAAGCGCGTCAGGTCCTCATCAATCTCAAAATATTGGTGAGCGGTCATCACCTGCGCTGCATTGAGCAGTGTCTCGATGCGGATTACCAATTGGCGGACTACCTCGGCTTGTCCTGCAGCCAACTGTTCAGTATCCAGGCAATAACCCAGATCTCGATCCGAAGCCAGGCTCAACTCACCGCGTCCGTAGCCACCCCGTGCAAGAATGACCAGATGGGCTTCAACAAACTCATGATCAACCGGACAATCCCTTGCGGTCTCCAGTAGTTCTTCCAGCTGCCCAACGCGTTTAGCATGTTCTTCGATGTCGTGTTGCAGATCTCTACAAATCTTCTGGTAATAGCGGCGCATCTCGCGCTCTTCGCGTTCTCCTCCTTGGCTGGGAAGATTCTCTAACTCTTGATCCACACGTCCGAGCTTCTCCCGCTTTTCAGGCAGAATGCGCTGCTTGTAGTGAAGCTCCGTCTCCATTTGCTCAACATGAAGCCGACGTAACAAGGGCAGATCATTCATCGCAAAATCAAAGGTTGCCTGAATGATGCTGTCCATCAACAGTGTATTGCGTGCCAGAATTTCAAAGGAATTTTCTGTCTGGAGATTGAGTTGAACAATTCGCTCATTCTCCAACTGGAAGAAATCTTGAATGACTATTCCGCACCCTTTTTCACGCTGGACCAGATGCACCAGCAGAGAACTCCCTTCAGAATCTATCGGCAATTCTGTTAATTGCTGCTGTAATCGAGGAAAGTAATCAGCTTCTGTACATTGCCGCTGCTGCAGGCGAAACGGCTCCAGAAAGGGGTAGTGTTCTGCAGCGTTGAGCAGAGCTTGTTTCATGCAAAAATCCTTTGCAAAAAATCGAGAGCAGGCGAAACTAGATGGTTGTCAGAAAAAAAATTGAAGTTTCTATTTCAATCGAAGACGTTTTACGTTTCGTTTTTCTACTATTTATTTGAATGTCTTAAATGTCACACTCGACCGGACCCAACACTCGCTGATTTGATCATCGCGTTTGGTCTTCCAGCTAATTCTTATCTTCTGGTAGCAGCTTGCTCATGGAATATGAATCCTCTTTTAGCCAATCCAACCAAGATTTCTCACTTGACATGCCCAATTTTCCCTTCGGACGTATGCAGCACGATATTTATGTGATGCTTGGTTCAGTACGAAAGCACCACAGTGCCTCTTTCTTTGAGAAATTGTGGGCTTCCATGTTTGGAAAAAAGGAGAGTCCAAACAGTCCAAGGTTGATGGCCCAGTCTCTTGTAAATGCATGCGATACCAAGACCACCCAAGAATTATCAACACAACTCAGTGAAGATCCTGCGCTTTGTCAAGTACGCAGCAGCTTGGTAAAGCACGTACTAGATCAGAAACGTCTCTACGAAACCTCTGTGTATCGAGAGATGCTTTTCCAAGCATGTCTAGCCATTTATATTGGAGGGGCTAATCCACGTAATATGCAGACAGTTGGACAAGTATACATCAATTACCTGCGACATGTTGCGGAAATCAACAAGAAAAGCCTACTGAGTGTCCGTTCCTCGGCTCTGCAAAGCATGGACGTAAGCAAGATCAGCATGGATGACCTGAACAAGGGCCTGGAGGAAATGGAGCCTGAAGATGCGATGGCACTGCATGAGTTGAACTTTTCCCAGCATATGCTGGAACGCAACAAAGAATTGATGGCTCAAATGCTGACTTCCATCACGATTCCGGTAGATCTCTCGGAACTGAACCGGCTCAGTCCATCACAAAGTCTTAGCAATGGATTTATCGGAGAAGGTGGACGTGGAGAAGGTTCAGAAAAGGAGACTGTTTTGATCCGTAAGGTCACTGCAGTCGCTGATGTGATGCGCTTCATCCTGCCATTGCACAGCTTGGCACTAGATATTGCCAAGCGCCTCCAGACGATCGAGTCTGCTATTCCCCAGCACTATCTACTAGAGGCACGTGTCCGCACAGAAGCTTTCCGTACTTTATTGCTCAGAGTAGAGTTGAAGCATCCCCACGTTCGAGCCCACATGCTGCCAGCTTACAAAAAAATGCTTGATGCCTATTACAAGGCCTACAAACGAGCCTCCAAAACTACTCCTGATATGAAGGAGTTTCCTATTTTCTCAGAGTTTGCGCAGGCCGCCTACCTCTCACATCTCCATCGCAAGTCTCTTGGCTTGGAACCTCCTCAGGTCGGACAAATCCTGAAAGACGCAAAGGAGGCGGTCGACTTAGCCGTGATGCTGGAGGCCAACCCGAATCAACGCAAGATGCAGGCGCGCATCACTGAGCAACTACCCAACTATGGAGTGATCCTCTAAGGATTATGAGGCACGTCCCTTGCTGAGTTTGTAGTACTCGTCGTGTCAGGATGACCGCATCCCTCGTCATGGACGAGCAGAATGGAATCTGCTGCCCTGACTTTCTAAATTCTGGTTGATCACCGGGAAAGTATGTCATGAAGCAGAAGTTTTTCCTGCCTTTCGCTCTTGCCATGTTGTTTTTAACAGCAGCAGCCTGGGCCCACAAGATCCCCATTGATCGTAGTGAAAAAATCGCTGGGCGCCAAATCCAGAGCATTATTCAGCAGTTTACCAACGAACGTGGTCTGTTGCTGGAACCCAACACCGCCACGCACAAGCGACATCTTCCCAAGTCCATCAAGCCTGAACCTCCACTAGGACGGGTCACACCACCACTGATCTTCTTCAACGGACTGCCCAGAATCTTCAGTGAGACCGACTGATCATTTCAGGGAGCTACCTGAACAACAACTACGTAGGGAGGCTCCCGCACCAGCGTCTCATCCGGTGGTGAAAGTTCTAGCAGGGGTGCGGTCTTCAACACCAACGCGTCAAATTCTGGGACTTGGCTAGTTTCCAGAATCTCCTGACCAATCACTTTCCCTTCCACATTAATCTGCAGGCGAACCCGTAGTGGCAGCGGTTTGGGCAAGTCGCTGTTTTCCTGTCGGAAGAACATCAGCTGATTACGCATGGCCTGCCAAATCTGTCGGTTGTAGCTCCGCTCGGCGATCTTGCGGCGAAATAGTTCCAACTGGTTTCGATTGCCACTGGATCCAACGCTTTTGGTCGTCGAGTTTTCAGCGCTATCATTCCTAACAAAAAGTGGTCTGGATGGCTGCACTCTCGCGGTAATTTTAGGGAGTTGTTCCTCCTGCTTAGCAGCCTTGCGGGACATCTTTTTCTTGGCAGGTGGCTTGGCCTTGGCAGTTGGAGTTGTAG